>NZ_BAEU01000058.1:0-145913 GCF_000246875.1 Halomonas sp. KM-1 | reverse complement strand
TGCTCCACGCCCAGCGCCTGGGCCTCACGGTGCCGCAAAGAATTGCTATCGCCGGCTTCAACGGGCTGCCCATCGGCCAGCACATCACCCCGCGCCTGACTACCATTCGCTCCCCGCGCCAGGCCATGGGCGAACTCGCCGCCACGGCGGTGATTCGCCGCCTCGAGGGCCAGCGCGTAGTACGCCGACAGCACGACGTGGGCTTCGAGCTGCTGGTGGGAGATAGCACCTGAGACCACACCGCGTCGCCACTTGGTCAATGCAGTAGGGGCAGCCTATGCTGAAGCCACGTTTCCGTGCAGGCAGCCCGCATGTCCCGCAAGGTGCTTCTCGTTCTCGCCGCTCTGGTGACACTCGCCCTGCTGGGCTTCCTCTGGGGCTGGCTGGCCGCGCACGACCTGTTCGACGCCAACACCCTCTTCACCCTGCTACAAGGCTCGCTGGCCTGGCGCGATGCGCCCTGGGCCGGCGTGGTGGTGGTGGCGGCCTTTCTCGCCGCCTCGCTGACCCTGTTCCCGCTGAGCGTGCTGGTGGTGCTGGCGGGCCTGATGTTCGGCCCGTGGTGGGGATTCTTCTATTCGCTGATCGGCACACTGGTCGGCTCGATAGCGACCTACTGGCTGGGCCGCAGGCTCGGGCGCGATGCCCTGCTGTACTATGGCGGCACGCGCCTGATCAGCATGTCGCGTTATCTGGCCGGGCACGGGATACGCACCATGACCGTGCTCAACCTGCTGCCCCTGGCCCCCTTCACCCTCACCAATCTGCTGGCCGGCGCTTTCCACATCCGCTTTCGCGATTACATGCTCGGCACCTTCATTGGCGCCACGCCGGGGCTGGCCGGCATCATCCTGCTCAGCAGCCAGCTCGGCACCCTGCTGACCGCCGAGGACCGCCGCGAGCTGGCTTGGGCGGCCGCCGGCATCGTTCTCGCCCTGGCGCTGCTTTACGGACTCAAGCGCTATGCGGATGCGCGACAGCGCCGCCGCCGCGCCTGACCCCCGGTTGTCCGGCGCCGGGCATAGGCGGCACCCGCTCAGGCATCCGCTCCTCGAGAAACGCCACGAAGGCACGCAGGCGTGCCGGCACGTGACGGCGCTGCTGATAGACGGCATGGAAGTCGGCCGAGATGCCCCGCCACTGCGGCAGCAGCTCGACCAGCTTGCCGCTGGCCAGGTGCTCATGCACGTCCCACCAGGAGCGCAGCGCCACACCGTGGCCATCGAGCGCCATCTGCACGATCACTTCGCCGTCGTTGCTGGCCAGGGGGCCCGCTATCTTGACCGCCTGCTCGCGCAGCGGGTCGTCGCGATGCTGAAAGCGCCACACGGCGTAGTCGCTGTCGTTCTCGCGCAGGATCAGACAGGGGTGTGCGGCAAGTTCCGCCGGGGTCGTCAGCGCTGCCATGCGCGCCATGTAGCCGGGGGCGGCACATAGCACCCGCCGGTTGGCCAGGATGCGCCGCGCCACCAGGCGCGAATCGGGCGGCTCACCGACGCGAATGCCGACGTCGAAGCCCTGCTCGCCGAGGCTCAACGGATAGTTGGTGAGCTCGAGCACGCCCTCGACGCCGGGATTGAGGGTACAGAACGCCGACAGCAGCGGCGCCACGTGGCGGCGGCCGAAGCCGAAGGTGGCGTTCACCTTGAGCGGCCCCGAGAGTGCCGCCTGCTGTTCGCCGAGGGCCTCTTCCAGCTCGGAGAGCTCTTCGAGGATCGCCGAGCCACGGGTGAGATAGCGCTCCCCTTCCGCCGTCAGCGTCAGGCGCCGCGTGGTGCGGCTGGCCAGCTCGACGCCCAGGCGCGCCTCGAGCTGCTTGAGGCGCTTGCTCACCGCCGACAGCGAGAGACCCAGCTCCCGCGCCGTGGCCGTCAGGCTACCCGCCAGGGCCAGCTGGCGGAAGAAAACCAGGTCGTCGAGCTGAGCCATACGACTCTCCACTTTCAGTCAACAATACATTTCCATATAGCCTGATTATTCTCACCAAGCCAAGGGCTAGACTGGGGACAGCCAAAGATTCGGAGGAAGCACTCATGTTCGAGGGATTCCGCACGTTCGACATCGCCTGCGGCGACATCAACATCCATGGCCGCATCGGCGGCTCGGGACCACCGCTGCTGCTGCTCCACGGTCACCCCCAGAGTCATGTGATCTGGCACCGTCTGGCCGAACCGCTGGCAAGCCGCTTCACGGTGGTGGCCACCGACCTGCGTGGCTATGGCGATTCGTCCAAGCCACCCGGCGAGCCGGATCACGCCAACTACAGCAAGCGCGCCATGGCCGAGGATCAGGTCGCGGTGATGCGTGAGCTGGGCTTCGAACGCTTCTTGCTGTGCGGCCACGACCGCGGTGGACGCGTCGCCCACCGCCTGGTCATGGATCACCCGGACAGGGTGGAAAAGCTGATGCTGCTCGATATTGCCCCCACGCTTGCTATGTACGAGCAAACCGACCGTACCTTCGCCACCGCCTACTTCCACTGGTTCTTTCTGATCCAGCCCTCGCCGCTGCCGGAAACCCTGATCGAGGCTTCACCCAACGACTACATCATCCGCACCATGGGCGGGCGGCATGCCAGCCTCGACGCCTTCGATCCGGCAGCCATCGCCGAGTACCAGCGCTGCCTGGCCCAGCCCGGCGCCGCCCATGCCCTGTGCGAGGACTATCGCGCCTCGAACGCCATCGACCTGGAACACGACCGCGCCGACCGTGAAGCGGGACGCCGTATCGCCTGCCCGGTCAGCGTGCTGTGGGGCAAGCACGGCATCATCGAGCGTTGCTTCGACCCACTGGCGGAATGGCGCGCCGTGGCCGAACGGGTCGAGGGCGAGGCCCTGCCCTGCGGCCATTACATCCCCGAGGAGGCGCCAGAGGCCCTGCTCGACCGTATCAACCATTTCATGACCCACGCCTGACCAACACCACCCGAGGAACCCACCATGACCCATCGTATCGCTGTCATTCCCGGCGACGGCATCGGCAACGAAGTGATGCCGGAAGGCCTGCGCGTGCTCGAAGCCGTTGCCAAGCGCTTCGACATCGACCTCTCCTTCGAACACTTCGACTTCGCCTGCTGCGACTACTACGCCAAGCACGGCAAGATGATGCCCGACGACTGGTTCGAGCAGCTCAAGGACTTCGACGCCATCTTCTACGGCGCGGTGGGCTGGCCCGACACGGTACCGGATCACATCTCGCTGTGGGGCTCGCTGCTGCAGTTCCGCCGTCAGTTCGACCAGTACATCAACCTGCGTCCGTGCAAGCTGCTGCCAGGGATCAAGAGTCCGCTGGCCGACCGCAAGCCCGGCGACATCGACTTCTACGTGGTGCGCGAGAACACCGAGGGCGAGTACTCCAGCGTCGGCGGCAAGATGTTCGAGGGCACCGAGCGTGAGGTGGTGATCCAGGAGACGGTGATGACCCGTCACGGTACCGACCGGGTGCTCAAGTTCGCCTTCGAGCTGGCCCAGAGCCGGCCGCGGAAGAAGCTCACCTCGGCCACCAAGTCCAACGGCATCGCCATCACCATGCCGTGGTGGGACGAGCGGGTCGTGGCCATGTCGGACAACTATCCCGAGGTCAGCGTCGACAAGTTCCACATCGACATCCTCACCGCCAACTTCGTCATGCATCCCGACTGGTTCGACGTGGTGGTGGCCAGTAACCTGTTCGGCGACATCCTCTCCGACCTGGGCCCGGCCTGTACCGGTACCATCGGTGTGGCGCCCTCGGCCAACATCAACCCCGAGGGCACCTTCCCCAGCCTGTTCGAGCCGGTCCACGGCAGCGCTCCGGACATCGCCGGCAAGGGCATCGCCAACCCCATCGGCCAGATCTGGTCCGGCGCCATGATGCTCGAGCATCTGGGCCACAAGGAGGCCGCCGACGCCATCGTCGACGCCTTCGAGGCGGTACTGACGGAGGCCAACCCTGCCGTGCTGACGCCGGACATTCGCGGCCAGGGCACCACCCAGACACTGGGCCAGGCCATTGCCGAGCGGGTTGCCGGCTAGAACAAACTCCTTTATTGACCTGCATCAAGATAGCGCGAGAATCCAGAGGCGAGTCCTGCGGAAAAGACATAGGTTATAAGCATATAACAACAATCACATCAGACCTATCCCGCAGGAGACTCGCCTCCCATGTCCCGACACGATTCCGCCTCTTCATGCCTGGATCGCCGCCAGTTCCTGAAATATGGCGCTGGCGTCGGTACGGCCGGGCTGCTCTATGCAACAGGCCTTCAGGCCCGCCCCCTCTCGACCAACGTCCGCATCGTCATCCTCGGTGGTGGTGCCGGTGGCTTGGCCATGGCCAATCGGTTATCGCGCCGTCTGGATGGAGCCCGCATCAGCCTGGTCGAGCCCCGTGAGATACACCACTATCAGCCGGGCTGGACCCTGGTGGCCTCAGGCGTCTGGCGCCCAGAGAAGACCATGCGGCCGAACGCCCGATTCGTGCCGAATGGCGTCGACTGGGTGCGCCAGCCCGCCGCCGGCATCGATGCCGCCAATCGCCGGGTCGAGCTGGGAGACGGCGCATGGCTCGACTACGACTATCTGATTGTCGCCACCGGACTGCAGCTCAACTACCAGCTAATCGACGGAATGTCGCCCGAGCTGGTCGGCAGCCACGGCATCGGCAGCGTCTATGCCAGCATCGAAGGTGCCGTCCGCACACGAGATGCCATCGACACCTGGATCGCCCAGGGCAGCGGCAAAGGCATCTTCACCGCGGCCCCGACCCCGGTGAAGTGCGCCGGGGCCCCGCTCAAGATGACCTTCACCACCCTCTCCCGCCTCGAGGCGAGCGGGCGGCGCAATGCCTTCCAGGTGGAGTTCATGGCGCCCGGGGCGGCGCTCTTCACCCAGCCCTACATCAACGACTTCGTCAAACAGCGCTTCGACGATCAGGGGGTGACTCGTCGCCACCATTATCGGCTCTCCGCCATCGACCCGCAGGCACGCGAGGCGGAATTCACCTTCGTCGGCCCCGACAGCGAATTCACCTCGCACCATGAATTGCGCGAAGCGGAGTTCTCCCGCGAGGGCGAGCGCAAGGTGGTGACCGACTACGACTTCATTCACGTGGTGCCGCCGATGAGCGCGCCGGACTTCGTCAAGGCCAGCGACCTGATCGCTCAGGACGGCCCCTTCCGCGGCGAGTGGCTGGACGTGGACATCAACACTCTGCAGCACAACCGCTACCCCGAGGTGTTCGGCATCGGCGACGTGATCGGCGCCCCAATCAACAAGACGGCGGCCAGCGTCAAGGCCCAGGCCCCGGTGGTCGAGGCCAACCTGCTGGCGCAGCTGCAGGGTCAGGCGCTGCCGCGCCGCCACAACGGCTACACCTCCTGCCCAATGATCACGGGCATCGGCAAGGCGATGCTGGTGGAGTTCGGCTACGACGACAACTTCGCCTTCCTGCCCTCCTTCCCCTTCATCGATCCCAAGGATGAATCCTGGGTCGCGTGGGTCATGAAGGATCGCATGCTGCAACCCGCCTACTACGCGGTGCTGGAAGGCCAGGCCTGAGGAGAATCGACATGACCATTACTGGCGCTCTGACCATTCTGTGGTACGCCCTGGCCCCCTTCCTGTGGCTGATGGCAGCCGGCGTGGCGCTGCTGGTAGCCGTGCAGGTGCTGGCCCACCTGCGCGGCTACCGCATTCTCGGTTACCGTTGCCTGGCAGCCAATCTGGCCGCGGTCGCAGCGGGACTATCCGGGCTGTGGTGGATTCCGCTCTTCACCCACTCCCGGCTGGCTTATGTTGCCAGCGTATTCGACTGGATTGCGTTAATTGGCGCCCTGGCCGGCCTGGCCGCAGTCGCCTGGCTGCTGCTGCATCCGCTCAGTTATCTGCTGCGCAGCAGGTCAGCAAGGCACGCCTGACCCACCCTCGTACACCCCAAGCCGGCCGGTACCCTGGCCGGCTTGCACTCGCACCTGGCTATGCATGGCCCGTATGGCCATCCCCGCCAATGTCGTTGAGGTTTGTTCACAGCCGGGGTTTCAGCCGGAAAGAAACAAAGCCTCTCCACGGTGAGTGTCTGCCTGACATTTTGTTTCCGATCGTAAGCCACGGCCAGTCATGCAGATTCTTCGTCTAGCCTGATGAGTGCAAGCTCGAGAGGGCAACGCGCAACAAAAGGAGGCACGGCATGAAAAGGACAGCAATTGCCATTGCAGTAGGCGCCCTGAGCACCGGACTCAGCCACGGCGTCCTTGCCCAGGACGTCCAGGACGAGGATCCGCAGCACCATTTGGGCGAACCGCAGCAGATGACCGATGAGGACGCCCAGGGCCAGGAGCAGTTCGACGAAGAGCAGGCGGGCGAACCGGGCGAGACCGGCTTCGATCCCCATGGTCAGGGCCAGCAGCCATACGCTGACGACAACGAATTCGACAACGACGAGTTCGAGAATACAGAGTTCGAGGACGAGGAAGAGGAGATCGGCACTGCCGACGATACCGATGATGACGACGGTCTGGATGAGGATACCCAGGTAGAAGCCAGTCCGGGCGAGACCGACGTCGAGGTCGACCAGGAGCCGGCCGAGATCGAGGTCGAGCAGGAGCCGCCTGAGGTCACCGTCGAGCAGCAATCGCCCGATGTGACCATCGAGCAGCCCGAGCCCGACGTCGAAGTCGATCAGGCCGAGCCGGATGTGACCGTCGAGCAGGAAGGCGAAGCGGACGTTCAGGTCGAGGAGGCCGAGGATGCCAGCGCCGAGATCCGCCAGCAGGACGACGAAGCCACCGAGGAAGAGCGCGACCAGGACGGCATATTCGATGACGACCAGAACGGCCAGGATCAGGCCGCACAGGATCAGGTCGGTCAGCAGCAGATGGACATGCAGGTCAGCGATCTCGAAGGTCGCGACATCGTTACCCAGGACGGCGATGAAGTGGGTGACGTCGAGCGAGTGGTGCGCGACACCCAAAGCAACGAAACCTACGTGATCGTCAGCGAGGGCGGCTTCCTTGGCTTTGGCGGCGACGAAGCGGCCTACCCGATCGAAAACCTGGAGATTCGCTCCGAAGGCGAGCTGATTCTGCAATCACAGAGCGGTGAGCGCTCCGTCGACGATTTCGAACAGGACAATCTCGAAGAGCTGGACGGTGACGAGCGCCTGATGGAAGACGATCAGAACATGAACTGATCCAATCGCCCGGCATCGGCCACCGAGCCGAGACCGATAAGGCGCGGCCCAGGCCGCGCCTTCTTGTTACCGTTTTAAATGCCTGCTGAGGGCCAGTCTCACGCGGCCAGCTTGGCCGCCTCTATCTCATGCGGCCAGCTTGGCCGCCTCAATCTCACGCGGCCAGCTTGGCCGCCACTTGGGCAACGCTGCGCCCCTGCAGCCTGGCAAGCTCCAGTTCGTGCTCGGTGGGCTGGCGCGAGCCATCCGCCCCGGCTAGCGTCGAGGCACCGTAGGGCGAGCCGCCCTGAACGCTGGAGATGTCGAACTGCGACTCGAGCCCGTAGCCCACCGGCAGAATCAGCATGCCCTGGTGGGCCAGGGTGGTCCACGACGTGAGAATGGTGGTTTCGTTGCCGCCGCCGGTGCCGGTCGAGGTGAACACGCTGCCCACCTTGCCACGCAGCGCCCCCTTGGCCCACAGGCCTCCGGTCTGGTCGAGGAAGTTGCGCATCTGCCCGGTCATGTTGCCGAAGCGGGTCGGGGTGCCGAAGATCACCGCATCGTAATCGGCCAGTTCCTGGGGCGTGGCCTCCGGCGTGTCGAAGGTCTTGCCGCCCGCCTTGGCAAAGGTTTCAGGGTCCATGGTTTCGGGTACGCGCTTGACGTCGACCTCCACGCCATCGACCTGCCTGGCTCCCTCGGCGACGGCTTGGGCCATGGTGTGGATATGGCCATACATCGAATGGTAGAGCACGAGTACCTTGGTCATCGTTCACCTCCTGTACATGAGCGCTAGGGAAACGACATCAGCCAAGCTGATGACAATCGTCAGGGTAGAAGGCAGGGCGGTGAAGAAAAGCAAAGCTTTTAGCACGTCAGGTTCGATTTCATCGACCGGTGCGCTGCCAGACACCGGCCAGCACGCGCACCTTTCCGGCTGCCAGGTTGTCGCGCAGGTTGCGCCCCATCATGGCAAAATCATCACCGAAGATCAGTGCCGGCCCCGGCAGCGCCCGGGCCGTCTGCTGCGTGCCGCTTTCGCCTTTGGCCCTGGTCTCACGCCAGCTCAGGGCGGCCTGCGTCACGTCCTCGATGGCGAGCGGCTCGAAGCCCGCCAGGGTCAGGGCCCGCTCCAGCTGCTCGCGGCTGCGCAGATGGCTGTTGGCGGGAGTGCGCGCCCAGGGTACGGGCAGCGCCAGCGGCTCGGAATTGTCGCCGGCCACCACCTCGTGCAGCAGCACCCGCCCGCCGGGCATCAGCAAACGCCGCCACTCGGCCAGCACCCGCGGCACCTGGGGCATGTTCATCAGCGCATGCTGACACCACACCACCTCGATGCTGCTTGTCGTCAGCGGCACGCTGGCGGCATCGCCACACACGAAGCGGGTGCGCCCGGCCAGTCCGGTGGCTCTGCTCAGCCAGCGTGCCACCTCGACGAAGGCGGCAGTGATATCGATGCCTACCACATCGCAGTCGTATTCGGCGGCCAGCAGACGGCTGGCGCCACCGGTACCGCAGCCGACGTCGAGCACCCGCTCGCCGCCCTGTATTTTCCCCCTCTCTGCCAGAGCGCGACTGGCACTGCGCCCACCGAGATGCAGCTGATCGATACCGGCGATGTCGTCGACACTCAGGCATTCGGGATCCCGCCCGGCGGCCAGGAAAGCCTCGCGCAGACGCACCTGCAGGGGGTGGCCTTGGCTGGCGCTGGCCGCATCGTAGTGGTCGTCGAGACGGCCGCCATGGCCGAACGAAACGTTACCCTGGGCAGTTGGCATGGCTGGCTCCTCGCCGTCAAAATGGTTCAGGCAGCTTAGACCCTGCCCGCCCGCGCCCACATTGGGCAAAGGTCGGCACGCAGGAGTCGTTTTCAATATCGCACCTGGGCTTTCACTAGCCCGACGCCCGTGCTTGAGATAATGCCCCGTCCGCAGGAAGGTAAGCGAGGACCCACAGCCCTGGACGCAGCATGTTGTCGGAATGGATCGAACTCAGCCTCGAAAATGCCTGCCCCGCGTCACACAGCGGTCGCCTGCGCGGCGGTCGCTATACGCTTCTCGCACCGGGTATCCTCGAGCTGACGCCTACCGAATGCCGCGAGACGGCGCGCGCCTGCGTGTTCTCGGTGGGCATCCACGGCAACGAAACGGCCCCCATCGAGTTGCTCGGCAGCTGCCTGGCCCGCATCGAAGCGGGGCTGCTGCCGCTGGGTGCCCCGGTGCTGGTGATCCTGGGCAATCTCGAGGCCATCCGCCGCGCTGAGCGCTACGTGAACACCAATCTCAACCGCCTGTTTCGTCGCGATCTTGACGAGACCGGCATGGAGCCGGACCGCGCCCGACAGCTGATGAGCGTCGTGGACGATTTCTACGCCCGTCATTCCGGTCGCGAGCGACTGCACTACGACCTGCACACGGCGATCCGCGACAGCCGCTTCCCGCGCTTCGTGGTCGAGCCCTTCGCCGATACCCCGATCCGCCCCGAGCAGTGGCGCTGGCTGGCTGAGGCCGGCATCCAGGCGGTGCTGCACCAGCACCGGCACAGCTGGACCTTTTCCCACTACTCCAAGCATTACCATCAGGCCCAAGCCTTCACCCTGGAGCTGGGGCGCGCCCTGCCCTTCGGCCACAACGATCTGGCTGCCCTGGCCCCCATGGCACGTCTTCTCGAAGCCCTGCTGGAAGGGCGCGAGCCGCGAGGCGCCGATCCGACACGTATGACGTTCTTCCGCGTCGCCCATGAGCTGATGCGGCAGTCACAGGACTTCCGCCTGTGCTTTCCCGACGACACGCCGAACTTCACCGAATTCGCTCCCGGCACGCGGCTCGCCGAAGATGCCAGCGCCGGCCCTTGCATCGTCCAGGACGAACCGCTGAGCGTGGTCTTCCCCAACGCGGCGGTGGAGCTCGGCGCCCGCGCCGCCCTGCTGGCCCGCCCTGTCACGCCGCCCGGCTAGCAACAGGGAAAAAGACCCCAAGCCCCAAACGCTTCAGAAATATTTTTTGCGATACAACAATAATCAGGAGCCTTTTGATGCTTTCCTTGTCTCACTTCCTCGACCATCGTCGCATGACGCGGGCTTTGCCTCCCTCTGCCCAAAGCCCTCAGGCCTGTTAGAATCGCCCCTTTTTCGTGCCTGCCCGATTGAACCGGCCCGTCGCCACCGGCGACCCGTCCCGACCTGGAGCCCGTCCCATGGCCGATACCCCGATTCCACTCGAAGTGCGCAACATCAAGAAGCGCTTCGGCGACACCGAAGTCCTCAAGGGCCTCTCCCTCGAGGCCAGAAAGGGCGACGTGATCACCCTGATAGGAGCCTCCGGCTCCGGCAAGAGCACCTTCCTGCGCTGCATGAACCTGCTGGAGCAGCCCGACGAGGGCGACCTGATCGTGCACGGTGAGGAGATCCGCTTCAAGCACACCAAACACGGTCGCGAACCCGCCGACTGGAAGCAGGTGGTGCGCATGCGCGCCCGCCTTTCCATGGTGTTCCAGAGCTTCAACCTGTGGTCGCACATGACCCTGCTGGAGAACATCATCGAGGCCCCCATCCATGTGCTCGGCAAGCCGAAGAAGGAGGCTATCGAGCACGCCCGCGCCCTGCTCGAGAGGGTCGGCCTGACCGCTCGGGCGGATGCCTATCCAGCGCAGATGTCGGGCGGCCAACAACAGCGCGGTGCCATTGCCCGGGCGCTGGCCATGGATCCCGAAGTGATGCTGTTCGACGAGCCCACCTCGGCGCTGGATCCGGAACTGGTCGGCGACGTGCTCAAGGTCATGCGCGACCTGGCCGAGGAAGGCCGCACCATGGTGGTGGTGACCCATGAGATGGGCTTCGCCCGCGACGTCTCCAGTCAGGTCATCTACCTGCACCAGGGGCTCGTCGAAGAAGCCGGCCCGCCCCAGGAGGTACTGGTCAATCCCACCTCACCCCGGCTCAAGCAGTTCCTGGCGCCGAAGTATTGAGGGTTCCCGCATGATCGATCTACATGGCTACGGGCCGCGACTGCTGGAAGGTGCCGGCGTCACCCTCCAGCTCGCCGTGCTGTCGCTGATTCTCGCCCTGATACTGGGACTGCTCACTGCCAGCGCCAAGATGTCGCGCAACTGGCTGCTGCACAAGGTGGCCACGCTCTACACCACAGTGATTCGTGGCGTTCCCGACCTGGTTCTGATGCTGCTGCTGTTCTTCGGCGGCCAGATGGCGCTCAACGTCGCCACCGATGCCATCTACGACCGCTTCGGGGTGGACTGGTACATCAACCTCAACGCCTTCGCCGCCGGGGTGCTCACCATCGGTTTCATCTTCGGCGCCTACATGGGCGAGACCTTCCGCGGCGCCTTCATGGCCGTGGAGCACGGCCAGATCGAGGCCGGCAAGGCCTACGGCATGAGCCCCTGGCTGGTGTTCCGGCGCATCCGCTTCCCGCAGATGATGCGCCACGCCCTGCCGGGCATCTCCAACAATTGGATGGTACTGCTCAAGACCACCGCGCTGGTCTCGGTGATCGGGCTCTCGGACATGGTACGCGTGGCCGCCGAAGCCTCCCGCGCCACCCACGAGCCGTTTACCTTCCTGATCCCGGTGGCCATCGTCTATCTGCTCATCGCCAGCGTGTCGGAGTGGATGTTCGCCCGGCTGCAGAAGCGCTACAACGTCGGCTTCGGAGGGCACTGAGATGACAGAATTGACCTGGCTCAACGAGCTGCTCGCCGGCAACCGCATCTTCACCCCGCAGACCATCGGCTACTACTGGGACGGGCTGGTGCTCACCACCCAACTGGTGTTCCTGTCGCTGGTCGCCGGTCTGGTACTGGCGATACCGCTGGCCATCGGGCGCAGCTCGAGCCGTCGCTGGATCAGCCTGCCGATCTATGCCTACACCTATGTGTTTCGCGGCACGCCGCTGCTGATCCAGCTCTACATCATCTACTACGGTGTGGTGTTCTTCGACGGCATTCAGCAGACCTTTCTCTGGCCGCTCCTGCGCGAGGCCTTCTATCCGGCACTGATCGCCTTCACCCTCAACACGGCGGCCTACAGCACCGAGATCTTCCGCGGTGCGATCAAGGCCACCCCGCGGGGCGAAATCGAAGCGGCCAAGGCCTACGGCATGTCGCAGGGGCTGATGATGCGGCGCATCGTGCTGCCCAGCGCCTTCCGCCGCGCCCTGCCGGCCTACGGCAACGAAGTGATCTTCATGCTGCATGCCAGCGCCATCGCCAGCGTGGTCACGCTGATGGACATCACCGGCGCGGCACGCTTCGTCTATGCGCGCTTCTATGCGCCGTTCGAGGCCTTCCTGTTCGCGGCGGCGATCTACCTCTGCCTGACCTTCGCCATCCTCTACTTCTTCCGCTATCTGGAGAAAAGGCTGTTGGCACACCTCAAGCCCCAGAGCGGCAATTGAACAACGTCAAACAGGCGTTGGAAAAAGCTCACCCCGGGGCTTTCGACCCCGGCGTGGCTGCGCTAAATTCAGGCGCGACGTCACCGAAACGGTGCCGAACGAAAACAAAGGGAAACGAAACATGAAAAAACTGCTGACAGTATCCCTGCTGGGTGTGGCCCTCGCAGCCGGTACCGCCCAGGCCCGCGATTACGATCACGTGCGCTTCGGCGTCGACGTACCCTACGAGCCGATGGAGTACCGCACCCCGGACGGCGAGCTGACCGGCTTCGACATCGACCTGGGTAACGCCCTGTGTGAGCAGATGGGCATCACCTGCGAGTGGATCGAGCAGGAGTGGGACGGCATCATCCCCGGCCTGCTGGCGCGCAATTACGACGCCATCATGTCCTCGATGACCATCAACGACGAGCGCCGCCAGACCCTGCTCTTCTCCGATCCCTACATCACCATTCCGGGTGCCTGGTTCGCCCCCGCCGGTAGCGATGTCGAAGAGATCAACGAAGAGACCCTGGCCGGCAAGAGCATCGGCGTGCAGCGTGGTACCACCTTCGACAGCTACGTCACCGACAACTACGGCCGCGTAGCCAACGTCAGCCGCTACTCCACCGCCGACGACATGGTGCTCGACCTCCAGGCCCAGCGTCTGGACCTGGTATTCCTCGAGTTCATCGTCGGTCAGGCTACCCTGCTCGACAACCACAGAGGTGAGTTCGAGGTGGTCGGCGAGATGGTCACCGAGCCGGAAGAGTACTTCGGCGAGGGCTTCGGCATCGCCTTCCGTCCCCGTGACGAGGCCCTGGCCCAGCGCTTCAACGAGGCCCTGGCCACGCTGAAGGAAGACGGCACCTACGACGAGATCTACCAGCGCTATTTCGGCGAAGAGTAAGCTCGGCGAAGCGTCAGCGCTCGTGCGCCGCGCCCCTGGGCGCGGCGCCTCCAACCAAGACAATAACAAGGGATTGTCATGAAGAACGCTTTCCTTGCCTCGCTGGCCGGCATCGTGCTGGTTTTCGGCCAGGCACATGCCCGTGACAGCTACGATCACGTCCGCTTCGGCGTCGACGTGCCCTACGAGCCCATGCAGTACCGCACCCCAGCTGGCGAGTTGACCGGCTTCGACATCGACCTGGGTAATGCTTTGTGCGAACAGATGGGTATCACCTGCGAGTGGATCGAGCAGCAGTGGGACGGCATCATTCCCGGGCTGATGGCGCGCAACTACGACGCCATCATGTCCTCGATGACCATCAACGAGGAGCGCCGCGCTCAGGTGTTGTTCTCCGATGCGTACTTTACGCCGCCCTCGGCGTGGTTCGGCCCCGTCGATACCGATATCGAGATGCCCTCGGAGGAGAGCCTGGCCGGGCGCACCCTGGGCGTCCAGCGCGGCACCCTGCAGGACAGCTACGCCACCGACTTCTACGGCGACGTGGCCTCTGTACGCCGCTACTCGAGCGTGGACGACATGCTGCTGGACATGGAGTCGGGCCGTCTCGACCTGGTCTTCGTCAACTATCCGGTGGGCAAGACCACCCTGCTCGACAGCGAGCGGGGAGAGTATCGCGTGGTCGGCGAGATGATTCGCGAGCCCTACGAGTATTTCGGCGACGGTATCGCGATCGCCTTCCGCCCCCGCGATGAAGCCTTGGCCGAGCGCTTCAACGAAGCGCTGGCGGCACTCAAGGAAGACGGTACCTACGACGAGATCCACGACCGCTATTTCACGGACTAGATCTTTACGGACTCGATCTTCATAGAGTAGATCGCCGCTCACCCGCCGTGGTATGGCGGGTGTATCGACGCGGCTAGCCGCGCCGTATCAGGATTCCGCGTCCGGCGAAGAAACGCTCGAACACCGCAGGCGCGAGGCGGGCGTCCGCCTGATTCGCTCCGGGCAAACCGGAGGGATTGTGGAAGCGCAGACGCCCGCTCTCGTCACGGCCGAAGAGATAGACCAGGTGGCCGCCCCGCTGCGGCGGGTCCTGCTCGGGGGTGCGAATCGATGGGTGCACCGAGGCGATGACGCGATGCCCCTCGTCCAACCATCCGGCCAACCGCTCGGCCTCGACGTGCTCCACGACCTCGGCCTGCAGCGCGTGACGCTCCCTCAGCAGTTGCACCAGGGGCCGGTAGTAGAGGCCCTTGATGCCCGCCTCCGAAACCACGTAACCACCGACCTCCCGGCATCTTTCGAGCAGCTCGAACAGGGTCGCCCGCTCTCCACACAGCTCCTCGAGCAGCATCTTGGTGCAGGCCATGCCACAGATGTGCGAGGCCCAGCGCGCGTACGCTTCAGCGCTGGGTGCGCCGGACTCGGCCCAGCGGGGATCGTCGACGGCGTGCAGGCGTCCGGCCAGCAGGTCGGGAATACGCTCGTTGGAAACCCACTGAGAGTAATAGGCAGGAACATCCCTGTTCGACATCGGTGTCTCTCGATCAATGGCCCTTGTGGTGGCCCGGTACGTGACTCGACTCCCGCGGCTCCACGAGCCGTTCCGCCACCGGCTGGGCCAGTTCCTGGAGAATACCGCAGTGGCTGGAGTCGGTCTCACCGTTGCAGCGCGAGCGCAGGGTGACGAGAGCCTCACGCAGCGCCTGAAGCTGCTCAATGCGCGCCTCGACGTGAGCCAGATGCTCGTCGATCAAGCCGTTCACCGCGTTGCACGGCTGCCGCGGACGGTCGTGATAGTCGAGCAGGGTGCGGATCTCCTCCAGCGTCATGTCCAGCGTGCGACAGTGACGAATGAAGCGCAGCCGCTCGGCATGGGGCTCCGCATAGAGGCGATAGTTGCCGCTGGAGCGGGCGGGCTCGGGCAGCAGCCCCTCACGCTCGTAGTAGCGGATGGTTTCCACCGCGCAGCCGATGCGGGTGGCCAGCTCACCGATTTTCATACCAAGCCTCGCATGTACTTCGGAAACACTCGAGAAATTGGCGCCCCTAACTTGACTCTGTAGCTACTACAGGGTGTGTCATCAGCCTATACGATGACACGGAGTCCTGCCATGACCGAACGCACCTGCTGCTCGAGCTGCACTGCGCCTGCTGCGCCAGCCGCACGGAAGAACGACCGGCTGCCGCCCGGCACGCAGTCGCTGCGCCTGCATATCGAAGCGATGGACTGCCCCACGGAAGAGGCGCTGCTGCGCCGGGCGCTGGGTGACACGCCGGGCATCGAGCGGCTCGATTTCGATCTGGTCAATCGCGTGCTGACGGTGCACCATCGCAATGTCACGGTAGAGGCCATCGAGCGCCGTATCGCCTCTACCGGCATGAGCGCGCGGCGCCACGATCCAGCCCAGCGCACGCCGACGGCCAGCAGCACGGAGAACTGGTGGAAGCTGGGCGCCGCCGCGATGCTGGCCCTGGCTGCCGAAGTCAGTCACTGGCTGGAACTGGCCGAGCCGTGGCTGGCCGCCGCACTGGCGCTGACGGCCATCGCCCTGGTCGGCCTGCCGACCTGGAAGAAAGGCTTCATCGCCCTGCGCCACCGCACGCTCAACATCAATGCGCTGATGAGCGTGGCGGTAACCGGCGCGCTGCTGATCGGCCAGTGGGCTGAGGCGGCCATGGTACTGGTGCTGTTTACCCTGGCCGAGCGCATCGAGGCGCGCTCGCTGGGTCGGGCGCGCAACGCCATTCGCGAGCTGCTCACGCTGGCCCCGGAGAGCGCCAGTGTGCGCCAGGCCGACGGGAGCTTTCTCAGCGTGGCAGCCAGCGAAGTCGCCGTAGGCAGCCTGGTGCGGGTGCGCCCCGGCGAGCGCCTGGCGCTGGACGGCAGCGTGACCGAGGGCCACCCGGCGCTGGACGAATCGCCCATCACCGGTGAGAGCCTGCCGGTGGACAAGGCCCCCGGCGCGACCGTGTTCGCCGGCAGCGTCAACCAGGGCAGCGAGTTTCTCTACCACACGACGCGTTCGGCAAGCGACACTACCCTGGCACGCATCATCCACACCGTGGAGCAGGCCCAGGCCAGCCGCGCCCCTACCCAGCGCTTCATCGACCGCTTCGCCGCCGTCTATACCCCGGCGGTATTCGCCGTCGCCCTGCTGGTAGGGCTCACCTGGCCGTGGCTGTTCGGCATCAGCTGGTTCGACGGCATCTACCGCGCCCTGGTGCTGCTGGTGATCGCCTGCCCCTGCGCACTGGTGATCTCCACCCCGGTCACCGTGGTCAGCGGTCTGGCTGCCGCCGCCCGCGCGGGCATCCTGGTCAAAGGCGGCAACTTCCTGGAGCAGGGCCATCGCCTGGTCGCCATCGCCTTCGACAAGACCGGCACCCTGACCCAGGGACGCCCCTCACAGCGGGCTTGGCACCCGCTCGAAGGCGCGCTGGACATGATCGCCCGAGAGCGCCTGCGAGCGCTGGCAGCAGGCCTCGCCGGGCGCTCCTCGCATCCGGTATCGGCGGCCCTGGCCCGCGCTGCTGAGGCCGATGGCATCACACCGCTGGAAGTCAGCGACGTGCGCGAGCTGCCCGGCCGCGGCGTGGTGGCAAGCCACGACGGACGTACGCTATGGCTCGGCAACCGCCGCCTGATGCAGCAGTTCGCCGCGCTGGACGAACCCCTCGACGCGCACCTCGCCGAACACGAGGCCCGCGGCGAGACACTGGTGATCCTCGGGGAAGAGGCGCGTCCGCTGGCGCTGTTCGCCGTCGGCGACCCGCTGCGTGAAGAGAGCCGCGAGGCCATCGAGGCGCTGCACCGGCTGGGCGTGACCACGCTGATGCTCAGCGGCGATACCCCGGCCAGCGTGGCGGCGGTGGCGGCCCAGGCCGGCATCGACGAGGCCCACGGCGCCCTGCTGCCGGAGGACAAGCTGGCAATGATCGAAGCGCGTGCTCAGCAGGGGCCGGTGGGCATGGTGGGCGATGGCATCAACGACGCCCCGGCGCTGGCCCGTGCCGACATCGGCTTCGCCATGGGTGCGCTGGGCAGCGATGCCGCCATCGAGACCGCCGACGTGGCACTGATGGACGACGACCCGCGCCGCCTGGCCGACTTCCTGTGCCTCTCGCGGGATACGCACAGGGTGCTGATGCAGAACATTGCCATCGCCCTGGGCCTCAAGGCGGTGTTCATGGTGCTCGCCTTCACCGGCCACGCCACCCTGTGGATGGCGGTATTCGCCGATATGGGCGCCAGCCTGATCGTAGTAGCCAACGGCCTGCGCCTGTTGCGCCATGGCAGGCGGCCAGGCGTTGACAAGCCGCAGCGTGAACTCAGGCATGATGAGACCACCGCGGGCAACACGCTGCACTGAGGGCTGTCATGAGGGAGTCATCGCAACACGCCGAGGTATTGGTCATCGGCGCAGGTATCGTCGGCCTGGCCTGCGCCTGGCACCTGCAGCGGCGAGGCTTCGAGGTCACCCTGCTGGACCCCGAGCCGCCGGGCTCCGCCGCCTCCTACGGCAATGCCGGACTCATGGCCAACTTCGCCATCGAGCCACTGGCCCAGCCCGCCATCTGGCGGCAGGCCCCGGGGCTTCTGCTATCGCCGCACTCGCCCTTTCACCTGCGCTGGCGACACCTGCCCGGGCTCGCCCCATGGCTGTGGCGCTTCATGCAGCGCGCCAACCGACGCAGTGCCGCCCAAGCCACCCAGATCCTGAGTGAGCTGCTGACGCCTTCGGTAAATGACTGGCTGGCCATCTTCGACGATCTGGAAGACAACGGCACCCTTTTGCAGCAGCGGGGCAGCCTGTGCTTCTATCTCAGCGCCAAGGGCTGGCGCGAGGCCCAGGCCGAGCTCGCCGAACGCGAGCGCTTCGGCATCACCCAGCAACGCCTCGACGCCAGGGCCCTGGCGGAGCTGGAACCGGCCCTCGCGGGCCGTGCCCAGGGCGGCATCCTGTTTCCCGACGCCTGCCATGTCAGCGACCCGCTGACGCTGGCCCAGCGGCTGGCCGAACGCCTGCAACGCCGCGGCGTAAACTTGGTACGCACCAAGGCACTGGGGCTCGAATCCCGCGCTGGCCGTATCGACGTCGCTACCGATCAGGGCTCCTGGCAGGCCGAGAAGGTGGTCGTCGCCGCGGGCACCTGGTCGCGACCGCTGGCGCTGGCCGCCGGCGACCGCATCCCGCTGATCTCCGAGCGCGGCTATCACTTGGAGTTCCGCACTGCCAGGGAGCTGGTCAGCCGACCCTGTAGTCCCGGGGAGTATGCCTTCTATCTCACCCCGATGCAGGGCCGCCTGCGCATCGCCGGCACCGTGGAGCTGGGTCACAACGACGACCCGATCAATCCCCGACGGCTCGACTACATTCGCCGTCACGCAGAGAGCTTGTTCGGCCCCCTCGGCGAGCCGAGCCACGCCTGGCTGGGCCTGCGCCCTTCGCTGCCCGACTCGCTGCCGGTGATCGGCCCCGCGTCAGCCCTGCCCGGCGTGAGCTATGCCTTCGGCCACGGCCACCTGGGGCTGACCCTGGCCGCCACCACCGGAAGGCTGCTGGCAGCCAGCCTCAAAGGCGAAGCGCCCGGCTGGTTGGCCGCCTGCAGCGCCGGGCGTTTTCGCTGAATCAGGCCATTCGTTCTCAGCCCCGCTCCTCTATTGCGCGGCGCAGAAAGTTCAATATCCAGCGCGCCATCAGCGTATCGTCCACCGGAGCGGCCAGCGACGTTTCTCCCTCGCTCACCCGCTCGTCGCCCACCAGCTCTCGGCGCAGCGCCATCAGGTCGCGGGAATAGGCCTTGGTGAATTCGGGGTGACCCTGCACGCCGAGGAAGTGCTCGCCGATCTGCATCAGGTAGTGGGGGCAGAAGTCGCTGCCGCCCACGATGGTGGCCTCGGGTGGCAGGACCTCGACCTGGTCTTGATGGCTGACCAGCAGGTCGATGCCCGCCTGCCATGGTTCCATCCACGACGCCCGCGTGGTGACGCGGTTGAACGACATGCCCACGCCCCAGCCCCGCTCGCTCTTGACCACCTCGCCGCCCAGCGCCTTGGCCATCAGCTGATGACCGAAGCAGATGCCCACCAGCGGCTTGCCGGCCCGCCACAGCTCGCGGACGAAGTCGCACAGCACATCGACCCAGGCCAGCCCGTCGTTGACGCCATGCTTGGAACCGGTGGTCATCCAGGCATCCACGGCATCGATATCGTCGGGGATTTCGCCGTCCAGGCAGCGCCAGACGCGAAACTCGAGCGTGGGATCGACCCGCTGGAACAGGGCCGCGAACATCTCCGGGTAGTTGCCGTGGGCCTCGCGCAGCTCCGGCGCCACGTCATCGCACTGCAGTAACCCGATGCGCATCGATCACTCTCCTGTCATGTCACCGTCCCTGGCGGCCCGGCCTGGGGCCGCGGCACTGCCAGACGAATCTCTTGGGCTTCGCCCGAAGGCGTTCAGGACGCAGCCTACAGTCGGCCCTCCACGGCAGCAACGAAGATGCCCCGATACTCGTCGGCGTCGAAGGCGACCGGGTTGGTACCCGACGATGGGTCTGCCACCGCCATGCGCCCTACCTTGTCGGCCTGGCGCGTATCGATGCCGAGCTCCGCCAGGGTGTGCGGGATGCCGAGCCGCTGGCGCAGGCCGAGCACCCACTCGATCACCGCTGCCGTACCCGGCTGATCCAGATTGAGATAGCGCCCCAGGCGCACCATGGGCTCGCCGATGGCCCGCTCATTGGCGCGCAGCACGTAGGGCATCAGTACCGCATTCAAGGTGCCGTGATGGGCGTCGTAGAGCGCCCCGAGCGGATGCGCCAGGGCGTGCATGGCGCCCAGGCCGCGCTGGAAGGCGGTGGCGCCCATGCTGGAGGCGACCAGCATGTTCATGCGCGCCTCGAGGTCGCTGCCATCGCTGTAGGCGCGCTGCAGGTAGAGGTCGATACGGCGCATGCCCTCCACCGCGATGCCCTCGGCCATGGGGTGATAGAGCGGCGAACACCACGCCTCCATGCAGTGCGACAGTGCATCCATGCCGGTGGCGGCGGTGACCGCCGGCGGCAGCCCTACGCTGAGCTCGGGGTCGAGGATCACCGTGGCCGGTACCATGCCGGGGTGGAAGATGATGCGCTTGACGTGCTCCGCCTCGTCGGTGATCACCGAGGCGCGCCCCACCTCGGAGCCGGTACCGGCGGTGGTGGGCACGGCAACGACGGGGGCGATGGCTCGGGGGTCGGCGTTCTTCCAGTTGTCGCCGATATCCTCCAACGACCACAGCGACAGCCCCTCGCGCTGGTTGGCCATCAGCGCCACCGCCTTGGCGGCATCCAGCCCCGAGCCTCCGCCGAAGGCGATCACGCCGTCGTGACTGCCGTTGCGGAAGGCATCGATGCCGTCGAGCACGTTGCGCCCGGTGGGGTTGCCCTTGATCTGGCTGAACACGGCGGTGCGCAGGCCGGCATCCTGGCACGCCTGCACGCAGGCCTGCACCATCGGCAGCGCTGCCAGGCCGGGGTCGGTGACCAGCAGCGGCGCGCCCATGCCCAGCGCCTTGCACGCCGCGGGCAGGTCGCGGATGCGCCCGGCCCCGGTGAGGATGTTCGAGGGGTAGTTCCAGCCCATGGTGAAGTGATCGATATTGTGGTTCATGGCGTTCTCCTGGGCCGGCTCAGGCGTGTTTGAGGTGGAACGACTTGGGTCGAGTCAGCGTCTCGTAGCCGACACGGGACAGCGAACAGCCGCGCCCCGACCGCTTGACGCCGGTCCAGGCTAGCTCCGGATCGAGGTAGTCGCAGCGGTTGGTGAAGACGGTGCCGGCCTGCAGACGCCGGGCAATGGCCTCGCCTGTCGCCAGGTCGCGGGTGTAGACCGCCGCGGTGAGGCCGAAGTCGCTGTCGTTCATCAGCCGCACGGCCTCGTCGTCGTCCGCCACCGGCATGATGCCGACCACCGGACCGAAGCTCTCTTCATGCATCACCCGCATCGAATGATCGACCTCGGTCAGCACCTGCGGCGCCAGGTAGGCGCTGCCCGGCCGCGACAGCGGATAGTCGCCAGGGTCGATCCAGGCCCTGGCGCCGGCGGCCACCGCCTCCTCGATCTGGCCGCGCACGAAGTCCGCCGCCGCCGGACGCACCAGCGGCCCCAGGGTGGTGTCGGGGTCAGAGGGATTGCCGAGTCGCAGCTGGCGCACCCAGGCCACCGCGCGCTCGACGAAGTCGTCGTAGATCGAGGAGTGCACGTAGATGCGCTCGATGCCGCAGCAGCTCTGCCCCGAGTTGAAGAAGGCGCCGTCCATCACCCCGGGCACCGCCTCGTCCAGGTTGACATCGGCGCGGAGGTAGGCCGGGTCCTTGCCGCCTAGCTCCAGGCCGGTGGCGATGAAGCGCCCGGCGGCGTTGCGCTCGACCATCGCCCCGCCGGCCACCGAGCCGGTGAAGGAGACGTGGGCGATGCGGGCGTCGCGAATCACCGCCTCGGCGGCGTCATGGGAAAGGTGCAAGTGCTGGAACACACCCGCCGGCAGCCCGGCCTCGTCGAAGGCCTGCTGGATGCGCTCGGCGCACAGCGGGGTCTGGGCGGAGTGCTTGAGGATCACTGTGTTGCCGGCCATGATCGCCGGCACCACGGCATTCACCGCGGTCATGAAGGGGAAGTTCCAGGGCGCGACGATGAACGACACCCCCAGCGGCTCGCGGGTGATGTAGCGGGTGAAGCCCGGCTTGTCGGCCAGACGGATCGGCGCCAGGGCCTCCTCGGCCATGGCGATCATGGTACGCGCGCGATCCTCGAAGCCGCCGATCTCGCCGCCGGCCACGGCAATCGGCCGGCCCATTTGCCAGGTCAGCTCCAGCGCCAGCTCATCGCGCCGGGCAACGAAGGCATCGACCATTTTCGAACACAGCCGCGCACGCTCGGCCAGGCTCGTCTCGCACCAGGCCTGCTGCGCCGTTACCGCCCGCTCCAGTGCCGCCTCGACCCGCCCCGGGTCGGCCAGCTCCCGCTCGACGTAGACGGAGCCGTCGACTGGAGAAATCGTCTTCTGTATGCCCACTTGGCGTACTCCTGCTATCAAATCCGTTTCACAGAGAAACAGAGAGTGCTTGAACCTTGTCCATCTTGGCGGTTTGTGCCTGAAGGCTTAGCCAAGGTGAGCACTGAGCGAGCGGTTCGCAGGCAAGGCGGAGCGGAAAGGAGCGAGCGGAGTTGACTCCAGTCAATGAGCATCGCGAGTTTTCGCTCCAACACAGCCTGCGGATCGCGCAGCCAGTGCGGATCAAATAATTTCGAAATAGCGGTCGAGCTCCCAATCGGTAATATGGCGTCGGAACTGGCGCTCTTCCCATTCCCGGGTGGCCGCGAAGTGCTCGACGAAGGCGTCGCCGAACAGGCTGCGCGCCGCGTCGGAAGCTTTCAAGCGCTGGGCGGCCTCCCACAGCGTACGCGACAGCGCCTGATGCTCTGGGTGAGCCAGCTCGTAGGAGTTGCCGGTCACCATCTCGTCGGGCTCGAGCTGGTTCTCGATGCCGTAGAGACCCGAGCCGATCGCCGCGGCCAGCGCCAGGTAGGGATTGGCGTCGGCGCTACCCAGGCGATACTCGACCCGCTGCGACTTGGCGCTGCCGGGAATCACCCGCAGCGCGGTGGTGCGGTTCTCCACCCCCCAGGTGGCATCGGTGGGCGCCCAGAAGCCGGGAATCAGCCGGGTGTAGCTGTTCACTGTGGGGGCGAACATGGCCAGGAACTCCGGCATCAGTTGCTGCTGGCCGGCGACGAAGTGGCGCTGGATGTCGCTCATCCCATGGGGCTTGTCGGCATCGAAGAAGGCCGATTCGCCGCTGTCGGCGCGATTCAGCGAGAGGTGGATGTGACCGCTCTGGCCGGGGTAGTCCGGCGACCACTTGGCCATGAAGGTGGCCATCAGCCCGCGGCGCTGCGCCCACACCTTGGTGAAGGTCTTGAACAGCGCGCCCTTGTCGCCGGCGGCCAGCGCCTCGTCGACGCGGATCGCCGCTTCCAGCACGCCGGGGCCGGTCTCGGTGTGCAGCCCCTCGATGGGGAAGTCCATCGCCTCGGCCATGGCCAGCAGCTCGTGGTAGAGCTCGCCGTGCACCGAGCTTCTGAGCATCGAGTAGCCCATCATGTCCGGCGTGAAGGGCTTGAGGTTGCGAAAGCCCTTCTCGCGCACCGACTCCGGCGTCTCGTGAAACAGGAAGAACTCGTACTCCAGCGCGCCGCAGGCGACAAAGCCCATCTCCTCGGCCTTGGCCAGCACGCGACGCAACAGCCCGCGAGGGCAGATCTCCCCGGCCGGGCCGATGAACTCGGCCAGGAACAGCAGCATGTCGCCCTCGCAGGGCAGCTCGCGGCAGCTCTCCGGTATCAGCCGCAGGGCGGCGTCCGGGTAGCCGGTGTGCCAGCCGGTGTACTTCACGTTGTCGTAGAGTTCGTCCTTGCTGTCCCAGCCCAGCACCACATCGCAGAAGGCGAAGCCCTCGCTCAGGGCGTGGAAGAACTTGTCGCGGCGCATGTACTTGCCGACCATCACGCCGTCGATGTCGAACATGCCCACCTTGACGTGGCTCAGCCCGCGCTGCTCGACGATACGCCGGGCGTCGTCGGCGTTTCTTACGTCTCTTGCCTGGAGTCGGCTCATCTTGGCTTCCTCACGCCTCTTGTCGTTGTCGTTATCGCTCGTTGCTTCGGCACTTCAGGCGGGGCGGGCACCAGGGCACCCGCCCCCTACCCTCAACCATAGCGGTAAGGCGGGCCCGCCTGCTGCATGGTCTGACGATAATCCTTGAGGATCTGCACCACTCGGGCGCTGCGCTCGCTCTCCTGAGCGATCTCGTCCCAGAAGGCCAACGCCTCGTCCTCCAGTTGCTGCCACTCCGATTCCGGTATCGAGGTCAGCTCCAGCTTGCCGCCGGTGGTGCGGTAGTGAGCCTCGCCCCACCAGTACCAGTGCTGGCGGTAGTAGTGGGAGCTGTCCATGCACAGCTTGAACAGGGTCTGCAGGTGCTCGGGCACCTCGTTCCAGCGATCGGTGTTGGCGAAGTAGGAGCCGGCCCAGGCGCCGGAGATGTTGTTGGTCAGGTAGTAGTTGCTGACGTCGGCCCAGCCTACGGTGTAGGCCTCGGTGATGCCGGCCCAGGCGATGCCGTCGAGCTCGCGGGTCTGCATGGCGACCTCGATGTCCTCCCACGGCAGAGTCACCGGCACCACGCCGAAGCGGCTGAGGAAGCGCCCCGCGGTGGGGAAGGTGAACACGCGCTTGCCGCGCAGGTCCTCGAGGCTGCGGATCGGGTCGCGGGTGACGAAGTTGCACGGGTCCCAGGCGCCGGAGCCGAGCCAGGTGACCCCGGGGATCTCGCCGTAGGCCTCCTCCCAGATCTCCTTGAGCCCGTAGTGGTGGAACAGCGCCGGCACGTCGAGGCTGTAGCGCGAGGCGAAGGGAAAGTAGCCACCAAACACTGAGACGTCCACCGGGGCGTTGATCGAGTCGTCGTCGCTCTGCACGGCATCGATGGTGCCGCGCTGCATGGCGCGGAACAGCTCGCCGGTGGGCACCAGCTGGTCGGCATAGTAGAGCTCGATTTCCATCTCGCCGTTGGCGGCCTTGTTGAAGGCGTCGATGGAGGGCTTGATCACGTGGGCGGCCAGCGCCGGGCCGGCGTAGGTCTGCAGGCGCCAGCGAATCGGCCGGCGCTGGGCATGTACGTAGGGCGCCGCAAGGGTCGTGGCCCCCACGGTGGCGGCGGTGGCCAGGCCCGCCTTCTTGAGGAAATCGCGACGGTTGGTCATCTCTCTTCTCCTGCTTTTCTGCTTGTTGTGGAAACTGTGGGAAGAAACGCACTGCTCATTCGTCGTACCGGGTTGCACCTCCTGGGTCAGTAGCCGCGGTAAAGATGCGGCAGCCACAGCGCCAGCTGCGGGAAGATGGTGATCAGCGCCAGCCCAATCAGCATGATGCCGACGAAGGGCCAGACGCTGCGGTAGATGTCTCCGAGCGACACCTCCGGCGGCGCCATGGCGCGCATCAGGAACAGGTTGTAGCCGAACGGCGGGGTCATGTAGGCGATCTGCACGGTGATGGTGTAGAGCACGCCATACCAGATCGGGTCGAAGCCGAGGCTGATCACCAGCGGCACGTAGAGCGGCGCCACGATCACCAGCATGGCGGTGTCGTCGAGGAACATGCCGAGCAGGATGTAGGAGAGCTGCATCATCACCAGTATCTGCCACGGGCTCATGCCGACCCGGTCGAGGAAGACGTTCTCGATGGCGCGCACCGCGCCCAGGCCGTCGAACACCGCGCCGAAGCAGAGCGCCGCCAGGATGATCCACATGAACATGCAGCTGATGCCCAGGGTCTTGCGCACGGTGCTCTCGATCACCTTCCAGGTGAGGCGGCGCTTGATCAGCGCCGCCAGGGTTGCCGACACCGCCCCCACCGCCGAGCTCTCCACCAGGCTGGTCACGCCCATCAAGAACAGCCCGGTCATGAAGAAGAAGATCAGCAGCGGCAGGATGCCGGCGCGCAGCAGCTTGAGCTTCTCGCCCAGGCTCATCTGGCGCTCCTCGGCGGGCAGCGCCGGCCCCAGATGCGGCTGCAGGTGACAGCGAATGACGATATAGAGTACGAACAGCCCGGCCAGGATAAGCCCCGGAATGGCCCCGGCCAGCCACAGCTGGCTGACCGGCTGGCGCGCGATCATGCCGTAGAGCACCAGCACCACGCTGGGCGGCACCAGTATGCCCAAGGAGCTGCCGGCCTGGATCACCCCGGTGACCATCACCTTGTCGTAGCCGCGGCGCAGCAGCTCCGGCAGCGCGATGGTGGCACCGATGGCCATTCCCGCCACGCTCAGCCCGTTCATCGCCGAGACCACCACCATCAGCCCGATGGTACCCACGGCAAGACCGCCCTTGAGCGAGCCCATCCAGACGTGGAACATCTCGTAGAGTTCGCCGGCGATGCCCGACTCGGAGAGCATGTAGCCCATGTAGATGAACAGTGGCAGGGTCAGCAGCGGGTACCAGTTCATCAGCTGAATGGCGGCGCTGAAGGGCATCTCCACCCCGCCCTGTCCCCACAGCAGCAGCGAGGCGGTGGCGCCGACGAAGCCGATCACCCCGAACACCCGCTGCCCGGTGAGCAGCAGCAGCATCATGGTGGAGAACATCAGCAGGGCGATCATCTCGTAGCTCATTCGAGATGCTCCCCTTCCAGGCGGATACCGCGCGCCCGGGCGATGTCCTTGATCAGGGTCGAGACGCTCTGCAGCAGCATGAGGAACACGCCGAAGGTCATGATGATCTTGATCGGCGCCAGCCGTGGTGCCCAGGCGGTGTAGCTCTTCTCGCCGTAGCGCAGGGCGTATTCGGTACTGGAGATACCTCCGAACAGCAGCGCGGCGAGAAAGACGATCAGCAGCAGGATGGTAAGTGCATCGACCCAGGCACGGGTGCGGTCGGACCAGCGCGAGTAGAACAGGTCCATGCGCACGTGGGCCCCCATCTGCATGGCGTAGGCACCGCCCAGCAGGTAGTAGGAGGACATCAGGAACTGGGAGACCTCGATGCTCCAGATCAGCGGGCTGTTGAAGGCGGTACGTGCCACCGAGGCGTAGAGCAGCACACCGATCATCACGAAGATCATGAACATGACGATGCGTCCCACCACCCGGTTGAACGCATCCACCCAGCGCACATAGAGCATTATTGTTCTTGGCATCGTCCGGCACCGATCCTGGTTTCGTCCCGTATCGATGCAGTCTTTGCGCATGTAACGAAAAGGCGCAAAGAGCATCGGCAATCGGGACGACGGCACTATGGGTAAAATCGATAGTGCCCCGTCACGCAGCAGACGCGACGGCCGATGCACGCGTTCGACGCAACGCAGCGATTCGCTCACGCAGGCATTTGTGCACTTAGGGCTGGACGGAAACCTCGGGCGCCAGCCAGGGCAGCACCCGCTCCAGTTGGGTACGGAAACGCTGCTCCAGCAGACGACGGCTGTCGCGGGCCAGCAGCGCCGGCAGCTCACCCAGCTCGTCGCGCCGCGCCACCAGGGTCAGTTCCCGGGTCAGCGGCGCCAGCGGTAGCGGCGCCACGGTGACCTGCAGGCTGTCGAGTCCGGCCTGATAGAGACACAGCGGCGTGGTGATGGTCCAGCCCGCGCCGGCACTGACCAGGCGCAGCACGGCGAAGGTGTTGTCGAGATGCAGCCGGGCCGGCAGTTCCAGCTGGTTCAGGCGCAGATGACGCTCGATGGCCTGACCGATCAGCGACTGCGGCGTATAACGCACGAAGTCCAGATGACGGGCCAGCCAGCGCAGGTTGTCCAGCGGGCCGCTCCAGTTGAGCGGCACCACCAGCACGAAGGGCTCGCGCAGCAGGGCATGCCGTTCCAGGCCGTCGTAATTCTCCAGACGGTCATCGGAAATGATGATATCCACATGGCGCGTGAGCAGGGAGTGGCCGTGCATGTGCGACAGCCCAGTGGTCAGGGTATAGTCGCGGGTGTAGCGGCGGATCAGTTCGATCAGGGGCTGGCCCACGGCGGTGGCCAGCGAGTCGACCAGTGCCAGACGCACCTGATGCAGCTGACCGAAGCCGCCGCTGACCAGTTCGCGGCGGGTGCTGCGCGCCTCGTCGAGCAGACGCTTGGCGCGGTCGTAGAAGAAGCGCCCGGCGCTGGTCGGCTCGAGGGGGCGGGTGTGGCGCTTGAACAGCGACACGCCCATGCTCTCCTCCAGATTGGCCAGGCTCTGCGATACCGAGGACTGCTTGAGCCCCAGCCGCCGAGCCGCCGCACTCTGGCTGCCCTGCTCCAGGGTCTCGACGAAGATCTCCATGCTGCGAAGATCGAAACCGAAGCCGCTGCGCATTGCCTTGATTCTCCCTACTGCCCCTGCCTGGTGCGGAACTCCAGCGGTGCGGCCCGGTCACAGGGGGTTGTTATAATGAGAGTTTCATTGCCGACAAGGAGGTCAGGATGACCGCACAGGCCGCTTCCAGCACGGCGCCGGATCGCCCCATCTCCACCTGGACGGGCTGGGGGCAGTGGCTGGCTCTTGCCACCATGACCGTCGATCACCTGACCCGCTACGTCTTCCCCAGTGCCTGGGAGCTCGGCTGGGCCGGCTCATCCATCGGCCGTATCGCCTTTCCGCTGTTCGCTGCCATGGTCGCCTGGCATGGTCTGTTCAATACCCGTAACCCGCTACGTTACGCACGGCGCATCCTGATCATCGGCATCGCTGCCCAACTGCCCTACATGATGATGCCGCGGGCCTCGGATGCCTTCATCCTCAATGTCTGCTTCACCCTGGCGCTGGGGCTGGCCTGGGGCGCCTGGCTACGCGATCTGCTCGCACGCCACCGCAGCGGCAGTCTGGGCAGCGTCTGGTTAGGGGCCGCAGTGGCCGCCACCCTGGCGCTCTGGTATCTGCTAGGCGGCTGGGTCGAATACGGCCACCGCGGCCTGCTGCTGATCCCCTTGTTCATGCTCGCCATGCATCATTTGCACGGTGCCGGGGAAAGCCTGGCCGAACGCCTGCAGGCGGTAGCGCTGGCGGCGCCGGTGCTGATCGTAGCGGGCCTGATGAACAGCTCCGACATGGCCAAGTCGTTCACCGTGGCCACCTGCCTCGCCGTGCTGTGGCTTGCCGCCGGTGCCTATCGCCTGACGCCCGACGTGCCCCTCGCCATGCCCCGTCGCCTATGGCTGACCTGGTATCCGGGCCACTTCGCCCTGATCGCACTGTGGCTCTGGGCCAGCGGCGCGCTGGGCTGAGCCGGCCATTCAGAGCCTAGCCCTCGCCGACCTCGGTCTCGACTTCACTGCCGGTCAGCAGCTCCTCGAACGCCTCGACGCTCATGGGCTGGTAGAAAAGGTAGCCTTGGAACAGGCGGCAGCCCCGAGCCAGCAGGTACTCCTGCTGCGCCCGATTCTCAACCCCTTCCGCCACCACGTCGATGCCGAGATGCTGGGCCATGGCCAGCACCGTTTCCACGATGGCGGCATCGTTGCCGTCGGTATCGAGGTTGCTGACGAAACTGCGGTCGATCTTGAGCTCGTCCAGCGGCAGCGACTTCAGATAGGCAAGTGAAGAAAAGCCGGTACCGAAATCGTCCAGCGCCAGCTTGACCCCTAGTCGCTTGAGCGCCCGCATACGCTCGACGGCATCCTGCAGCCCGTCGATCATGATGCTCTCGGTCAGCTCCACCATCAGCCGCGCCGGGTCGATGCCGTGGGTGCCCGTCACCCAGGTGAGCCCCTCGACGAAGCCGGGCTGGCTGAAGTGGCGCACGCTGATGTTGACCGACAGGCGTGGAAGAACCGCCACTGGCAGGTGCGCCAACAATTTGCAGCAGCGGTCCAGCATCCAGGTTTCCAGCTCGACGATGAGATCGCTCTCCTCGGCGATGGCGATGAATACCTCGGGCGAAACCGAGCCATGGCGGGGATGCTTCCAGCGCATCAACGCCTCAGCGCCGATGATCCGCTCCTGCTCGTCGAGCTGGGGCTGGAAGGCGATACTCAATTGATCCTCCGACAGGGCGCGGCGCAGCGCCTGCTCCATTTCGAGGCGCCAGCTGAGCTGGGTCTGCATCGCGGGCTCATAGCCACAGATCTGGGCTCGCCCTTTGAGCTTGGCCTGATACATGGCGGTGTCGGCATGGCGCAGCACGTCGCCGACGTCTTCGTCGCCCAGCGGAAAGAGGGTGTAGCCGATACTCGGCGTCACACTGATTCGCTGCCCGCCGAGGTCGTAGGTGCGACGCAGGGTCGACAGCAGGCGTTCGGCCCGGTGCTCGGCCCGCTTCAGCTCCATCTCCCGGTCGGCACTCAGCGCCGGCATTAGCACGACGAATTCGTCGCCGCTGAGCCGCGCTGCCATGGCGTCCTTGTCGATACTCAGCAAGAGCCGCTTGCTCACCTGACGCAGCAGCTCGTCACCCACCGCGTGGCCAAGAGTGTCGTTGATGATCTTGAAGCGGTCCAGGTCGAGGAACAGCACCATGCCGACGCGACCGTCATCGCGCCGGTCACGAATGGTGGAGGCCAGCGTCTCGATCAGCAGGCGGCGATTGGGCAGTTCCGTCAGCGGGTCGAAGTAGGCCTGGCGATGAATGGTCTCCTCGGCCAGCTTGCGCTCGGTGAAGTCTTCGATGATTCCGACCCCGCCCACCACGTCGCCCGACTCGTTGCGCAGCGCGCTGTAGAAGGCTCGCAGCGGCGTCTGCTTGCCGCTGACCACGGCGCGATAGGTGCCCTCGAAGTAGCCGGTGCCGCTTTCCAGGGCATCGCGTATCGCGCCGCTCACACGCTCGTCGTTCAGTTGGGTCAGCAGGTTCAATCCCAGCAGCCGTTGCCGGCTGGTGCCGAGGATGTCGAGACACATCTCGTTGCAGTCCACTACTTGCCCTTCGCGGTCGAAATGCATGACGCCGAGCGGGGTGTGGCGGAAGATGGCGCGATAGCGCGCCTCGCTGACGCGCAGCTGCTGTTCGCGAGAGGAGACGATCAGACGCAGGGCGATGTTGTCGGTGATGGTGCGATTCAAGCGGCGGCTGGTCACCAGCACCAGCCCCAGAAACAGCACCACCATGGCGGCCAGCAGCCAAGAGAGCGAGGTCCCTTGGAGCAGCAGTTGCCCCAGCAGAGGGAGCATGGTGGGTAGCACGAACAGCGGCGCCATCCAGGCAACCGAGGAGAGCGTGGTCACGCCTCCCGCCGCGATACCGGTCAGCACGATGGCCAGCGCCGCCAGCTGTCCCTGATGCTCGGTGGTAAACATCGTAAGCCCAGCCGCTCCCCAGAGCAGGCCGGCGATACCGGCCCCCCAGGCAAAACGAAACAGCCAGCGGCGGCGCTGCCGATGCCAAGCCGGCTGGCGGTGGTAGAACCAGGCCAGCCACAGGCGCGCTCCCGACACCACCGCCAGCGCGGCGAACCAGCCCAGGAGGATGCCGGGCGACATGATCGACCACATGGCGGCCACCAGCAGCGAGGCCGCCAGCACGCTCGCCAGGACCGGCTGCCACAAACGCTCATACAGCAGGTGCACCTGCTCGTGGGCCAACCGGCGCCGATGGGAGATGTCCGTTAGCGGCGCGCCATCGAGTTCGCGGTGCTCATCCTGAAGCGGGAGAGGCATGCAAGGGTCCGAGAGTGTAATTGTTAGACCGAACTATATTTACTTGATACCGCCGCCATTAGCGAGCCATCCCCCTCAACGCAAGCCGCCGCCAGCACAGGCGGCGGCCCCACCTCCGCCGCACCTGCTAGGGCCAGGCATAGACACCGCGGTTCAAGGCATCACGAATGGCCGAGATCACCTTGGCACCACGCAGGGTCGCTCCGCTGTAGCCATCGATGTCATCCACCAGCGACTCGGGCTCGTAGAGAGCGAAAATCCGGGTGACCGGTGCGCCCTCCAGACGCTCGGCTATCTGACGATGCTGCAGCATGACCGGATACAGCTCATCGCCCTCTTCCAAGGCCAGATAATCCACCCCACGGTAAGCCAGGTGGCGATAGGCCAGCGATTCGATGTGGCCATCGCGCAGATCGAACGTGACGTTGACCTGAATGCTGCCCCGGTCGGTGAAGGCACCGCGATAGTGTCCGTCGAGCGGCAGCCCCAGCAAGGCGCGCGCCAGACGCTCGTCCTGGGCCGGCGACGTCGCTTCTCCGGCCTGCCTCTCCACCACGGCGCCAGCGGGCTCGCTCGCTCCGGGCTCGAGAGGCTCGGCCGTGTCATCCACCAGTCGGCCGATCAGGTAGCGCTCGAGCATCGCCTCGGCCCTGGGGCTGTGGGGTACACCGGGGCGCTTGTTGTCCCAGCCCTCGGTGGACTCCCGTCCGCACCACTCGAGCAGGACCTCTTCCTCGGTGGGATGATCGGGCACGTAGTCGGTGATGTCGTAGACCCGACCATGAATGGCCTTCCAGCAGCTCTCGGCGCTGCCATGTTCGGCCAGCTCCTCCATGGTGATCGACTCCAGGTCGAAGTCCTCGACCGTCTCCCGGTCGCTGCCGGAAAGCGCATTGACGGAGACAAGGGTGATGAGGCTGGCCACGAAAGCAATGAAGGCGCTGTAAGCGATCTTGTTCATAGGAAATCGAAGACCTCGCTGTGAATGCGTGCAGCGGGAATGCCCTGCTCGATCAATAGCCGCTGCAGATAAGCGTTCATGCCGGGCGGGCCGCAGAGATATATCTCCCGTTCGGCGAAGTCGGGACAGTGCTCACGCAGGAATGCCTCGGTGAGAGGTCCATGATCGCGATGGTAGTGCTGGGTATAGGCGAACCCCTCGACTCGCGCGGCAATCTCGCAGAACTCTTGCCGGTAATAGGCACGATCCGGGTTATTGGCCAGATAGAACAGATGCACGTGCACGTCGGGAACGGATCCGGCACCCAGGTTACGGGCACCGGCAACGAACGGTGTGATACCGATGCCGCCGCCGAGCCAGAGCATGTCGCGCTGCGGGAAGCGCCGCTCGAAGAACTCCCCGTAGGGGCCTTCGATCAATACCCGTGTTTCCGGCATCACAGTCTGCAGGGCGTGGCTGGCATCGCCCAGATCCTTGATACCGATGCGCAGCCGCGAATCTGAGGGCGCCGAGGCGATGGTGTAGGGGTGCTCCTCACCGCGTCCGGCAGCGAGCCGCTCGTCCAGCGGGGTGAGATAGACGAACTGCCCCACCGCATGGCGAATGCCGCTCCCCTCGGGGCGCAGCACCAGCTCGACCACACCGCGGGCCAGAGGCACCACCTGCTCGATGCGGTAGGGATGGCGCCGCTGCGGCGCTACGCCCTTGCGCCAGGCAATGGCACCCAGCCCGGCAATGCCGAGCAGCCACCACGGCCAGGCCTCTCCGGCCAGCAGCAAGGCATGCCACAGCCCCAGCAGCAGCGCCGCTGCCGAGACCAGGTGCAGGCGCTTCCAACGCTGATAATGGGGCTTGCCGAAGAAGCCGAAGGTCGGCGCCAAAAACACCACCATCGCCACCCAGGCCAGCCAGCCGAGCCATATCGCGCCCTGGGCAGGCGGCGGGAACAGTGTGGCCACCGCGGCCTCCAGGGATGCCGGAACCGCCACCAGCCCCATCGCCAACGCATGGACCATGACCAGGATGAATGCCGCGAAACCCAGCCAATGATGCATGCGCCAGAGTCGTGCCAGCCCGCCAAAAGGTCTGTCAAAACCCGGCACCCGGCAACTCACTAGCCCGGCCAGCAGCATCATGGCCAGCCCCAGGATGCCCGTGACACGACCGACCCAGGTCAACCACAGCTCGGGCGGCCCACCCAGCCCACCCAGGCGCGGCAGCGCCACCGCCAACGGCAGCAACAGTGCCACGATCAGGGCAATGTCGCCCAGTCTTGGCAGTCGTCGCATGATCTCTCCCCGGGGCAGAACTGACATCAGTGTCGTCTAATGGCGCCAGGCTTCAAGGTCTGACGCCATTTATCCACACACACTTGATCCATATCAGATGGTGCAACGCCGCGTCATCGAAGCGCCACCAACCGGTCATGCCGCTGTAACGCCCAGTCGCCACTCTCTTCGGGCGAAGACCCACTAGCCTTCGGCAAGCGCCATGCAGCATGCCTCCAGGAGAAACAAGCCATGACCCAGCCTCATCTCCCCGGTCACGTCGACCCCATACTGGCCGCCGGCGACGAGCCGACGAGCAACGCCTCCGGCAACGCCTATTTCGGCGATATCCTGGCAGCGCGCATGAGTCGCCGCACGCTGCTGCGCGGCAGTCTGGCTGCCGCCATTGCCGGGGCCATGGCCACCAGCCTGCCCTTCGGTCGCGCCCTGGCCGCCGGCGTCCCGTCGCCGAGCATCGGCTTCAAGGCGATTCCCGTCGGCGCCGGCGACAGCGTAGTGGTGCCGGAAGGCTACCGGGTACAGGCCTTCATTCCCTGGGGCACGCCGATCAGCGGCAGCATGCCGGCCTTCTCTCTCGATGCCAGCGGCGAGGACCAGGCTCACCAGATCGGCAGCCACCATGACGGCATGCACTACTTCGCCATCGACGGCAGCTCCCGCGACGGCCTGCTGGTGCTCAACCACGAATACGTCGAGCCGCGCTTCCTGCACGCTGCGGCGTCAGGGCTGGCCCTGGACGCCGACGGCTTCCCGCAGCACGAGGACGGCTCCCGCGATACCGACCAGGTGCGCAAGGAACTCAACGCTCATGGCGTTTCGGTAGTGCGGGTGCGCCAGGGTGACGACGGCCAGTGGCAGGTGGTACAGGATCGTCACAACCGTCGCGTCACCGGGCTCACGCCGATGCAACTGGCCGGGCCGGTGGCAGGCACCGAGCACGTGGTGACGAAGTACAGCCCCGACGGCAGCATGACCCGCGGCACCCTGAACAACTGCGCCCATGGTGTCACGCCGTGGAACACCTACCTGGCCGCCGAGGAGAACTGGGCCGGTTACTTCGCCAACGAAGATGCCGAGATCGATCGCCGCCAGACCCGTTACGGCATCGCCACCCGTGCCGAAGGTCGCTACCAATGGCACCGCGCCCAGGGCGGCGCCGACGAGTTCGTGCGCTTCGATGCCACCTCCCGCGGCGCCTCATCCAGCGAGGACTACCGCAACGAGCCCCACGCCTTCGGCTACATGGTGGAGATCGACCCCTTCGATCCGCAGAGTACCCCGGTCAAGCGCACCCACCTGGGCCGCTTCGCCCATGAAGGGGTGATCTTCGCTCCGGCCGTCGAGGGCCAGCCGGTGGTGGCCTACTCCGGCGACGACGCCCGCTTCGAGTACATCTACAAGTTCGTCTCGGCGCGGCCCTATCAGGCCGCCAGCGCCGATGGCTCGCTGCTCGACGAAGGCACGCTCTACGTTGCCAAGTTCAACGACGACGGCAGCGGCGAGTGGCTGGCCCTGGCCCCGGGCCAGAACGGCCTGACCCCGGAGAACGGCTTCGCCGACCTGGCCGACATCCTGGTCAACACCCGCAGTGCAGCCGACTTCGTCGGCGCGACCAAGATGGACCGCCCCGAGTGGGGCGCCGTCGACCCGGCTACCGGCCAGGTCTACTTCACCCTGACCAACAACACCCGCCGCAGCGAAGAGCAGGTCGATGCCGCTAACCCCCGCGCCGAGAACCACTTCGGCCATATCGTTCGCTGGCAGGAGGACGGCACCCACGCCGCCGAGCGCTTCGCGTGGGATATCTTCGTCCTGGCCGGCGATGAGGAGAGCGGTCGCGACCTGGCCGGCGAGCCGCTGGGTCAGGAGGCGATCTTCGCCAGCCCCGATGGGTTGTGGATCGATGCAGACCGTCGCGTATGGATCCAGACCGACATCAGCGAGTCGGTGATGAATACCGGTATCCACGAGGTGTTCGGCAACAACCAGATGCTCGTCGCCAACCCTGAGACCGGCGAGATCCGCCGCTTCCTCACCGGCCCCATCGGTCAGGAGATCACCGGGGTGATCACCACACCCGACCAGCGCACCATGTTCGTCAACGTGCAGCACCCCGGCGCCACCACCAGCGCCGAGGCGTTCGCCGCCGGCGAGTCGGTCAGCCACTGGCCGGACGGCGGAAGCGCCATTCCGCGTTCGGCGACGCTGGTGATTACCCGAGAGGACGGCGGTATCATCGGCGCATAAGCGAGAGGCAAAAAAACAGCGGGCCCCGCCAATGGCGGGGCCCGCTGCGTTGCGTCTTGCGTCGTTAGAGGTTGCCTTGGCGGAACGCGTCCTCGAAGCTGAAGCGCGGCTCCGGCGCCTCGGGCAGCAGCCAGGCGCAAGCGTGTACCTTCTCCAGCAGCTCGCCGTGGGTCGGCGCCAGCAGGTTGACGTGGGCGAGCTTGCGCCCGGGGCGCTCGCTCTTGTCGTAGCGGTGCAGATGGGCGTCGGAGATGGCGAGTATGGCCGCCGGATCGCCCTCCTGGCCGATCACGTTGACCATGCAGGTCGGCATGCGTGCCGAGGTGTCGCCCAGGGGCAGGCCCTGAATCGCACGCAGGTGGTTCTCGAACTGGCTGGTCACCGCGCCGTCCATGGTCCAGTGGCCGGAGTTGTGCACCCGCGGCGCCATCTCGTTGGCCAGCAGCTTGCCGTCGCGGGTCTGGAACAGCTCCAGGGTCAGCACGCCGACGTAGTCGAGCTCGTCGAGCAGCGCGCGGATGTAGCCATCGGCGGTCTGCTGCACTGCCTCGTCGAGATCCGGCATCGGCGCCAGCGAATAGCGCAGGATGCCGTCCACGTGCAGATTCTCGGCCATAGGGTAGAAGGCCATCTCGCCCTCGCGGCCGCGCACGGCGATGATCGACACCTCGCGCACGAAGTCGACGAAGGCCTCGACGATCAGCTTGGGATGATTGATCGAACGCCAGGCCTCGGCCGCCTCGGCCGGGTCGCGCAGCACCGCCTGGCCCTTGCCGTCGTAGCCCTCGGTGACCGACTTGGCCACCACCGGGGTGCCCAGCTCGCGGGCCGCCGCTTCCAGCGCCTCGGCGCTCTCGACGATACGGTAGGCGGGAGTGGGAATGGCCAGGCGGTCGAACAGCGCCTTCTCCTCGGCACGGTTCTGGCAGATGCGGATCGCCTCGCTCGAGGGGTAGACCGGCTTGACCTCCTCGATGGCCTGCACCAGCGCCACGGGCAGGTGCTCGAACTCATAGGTGACCAGGTCGACCTTGGCCAGGAAGTCGTCGAGCAGATGATGCTGATCGGTGTAGATCATGACATCACCGATCCCGGCGCTGGGGTGGCCGGTGGTGTCGAGGAAGGTGAAGCGGTTGGCCAGCGGGTAGCCGGCCAGCGCCAGCATGCGGCCGAGCTGGCCGGCACCGAGTACGCCGATATTCATGTCGCTCTCTCCTCTCGCTGGCTCGTAGGGGTGCGCCGACTCATTCGTCTGCGGGTCGGGGATCGGGGTTGTCGAGCACCGACTGGGTCTGCTCGGCGCGGAAGGCCTCGACGGCAGCACGCACCTTGGCATCCTGCAGACCGACGATCTGCGCTGCCAGCAGGCCGGCGTTGGTCGCCCCGGCCTTGCCGATGGCCAGCGTGCCCACGGCGATACCGCCCGGCATCTGCACGATGGAGAGCAGCGAGTCGAGGCCCTTCAGCGCCTTGGACTCCACCGGCACGCCCAGCACCGGCAGCGCCGTCTGCGAAGCCACCATGCCCGGCAGGTGGGCGGCCCCACCGGCACCGGCGACGATTACCTGCAGGCCGCGCTCGGCGGCACTCTTGGCGTAGTCGAACAGCAGGTCGGGGGTGCGATGCGCCGAGACCACGCGGGTCTCATAGGCCACGCCCAGGCGTTCGAGCATCGCCACGGCATGCTCCATGACCGGCCAGTCGGATTTCGACCCCATGATCACGCCTACGCGTGGCTGCTCGCTGGATGACATTTTGCGGTTCCCCGTGATGAGGCTGGTTGGCGAAGGGCAGGTATTCTAACGGCGCCCGCAGGCGCCGTCATCTTGACCAGTCGGGCAATTGGCCGCCCGCTCGCGCAGGCGGCCTCCGCCGTCACGTCGTCCCGGCTCCGGCCGAGTGAATTTCACGCCGGCTGGCCAGCCAGTTGGCGCCGAGGGCGAGTATCATCACCGCCACCCCCACGGCCTCCACCATGAAGTTGGGATAGAACACCGCCACGATGGCACCGGTAATCGCGATACGCGGTAGCCACGACATACGCGTGAAGAGATAGCCCTCCAGCGCCGCGGCAAAGGCACCAAGCGCCAATATCGCGATCAGCCCGTTCCAGGCCAGGATGTGCAGCGGGCCGCCCATGATGATCTCAGGATTGAAGACCATGAACATCGGGATCAGGTAGAGCCCCTTGGCGAACTTCCACGCCTGGACCCCGGTCGCCATCGGTTTGGAGCCGGCGATCGCCGCCCCGGCGAAGCCGGCCAAGGCTATCGGTGGCGTGACGTTGGAGTCCTGGGAGTACCAGAACACCACCAGGTGAGCGATCAGCAGCGGAATGCCGAACTCGGCGGTCAAGGCCGGGCCCACCAGCACGATCAGCACGATGTAGCTGGCGGTGACCGGCAGTCCCATGCCCAGAATCAGGCTGGCCAGCAGCACCATCAGCAGCGCCAGCACGATGTTGCCGCCGGAGAAAGCCATCATCATGGCGGAGAACTTGAGCCCCAGGCCGGTGAGCCCCACCACGCCGACGATGATGCCGGCCACGGCACAGGCCAGGGAAACCGACACGGCATTGCGCGCGCCCAGCTCCAGCCCTTCGATCAGCTTGACGAAGCCGGCCCAGATCACGCGTCCGGTGCTGGCCAGGGTGACGGGCTGCCCCTGGCGCGGTGCAACGAAGAAGAACCATATCGTATAGCGCAGCGCGGCCACGGCAACCATGGTCACCACCGCGTAGAAGCCCACCCGCATCGGCGACATGTGCATCGCCAACAGCCACACCAGTACCGCCAGTGGCAGCAGGAAGTGCCAGCCCTCGCGCAGCACGTCGCGCATCTGCGGCAGCTCGCTGCGGGGCAGACCCTGCATGCCCTGCTTGAGAGCGATGATGTGCACGAACAGATAGACGGTGGCGAAATACATGATCGCCGGCAGGATGCTCACCTTGACCACGTCCAGGTAGGGCGTATTGGTGTACTCGGCAATCAGGAAGGCACCGGCCCCCATCAAGGGCGGCATGATCTGACCGCCGGTGGAAGCCGCAGCCTCGATGCCGCCGGCCTGATGCGGCTTGTAGCCCAGACGCTTCATCAAGGGGATGGTGAAGGCGCCGGTAGTCACCACGTTGGCGATGGCGCTGCCGGAGATCGAGCCCATGCCGGCGGAGGCGATGACAGCGGCCTTGGCCGGGCCGCCGCGCTGGCGGCCGGTGGCAGCGTAGGCCATGTCGATGAAGAACTTGCCGGCGCCGGTACTCTCGAGGAAGGCGCCGAACAGCACGAAGACGAAGATGAAGGTGGCCGCCACCCCCAGCGGCAGGCCGAAGATACCCTCCTGGCCCAGATAGAGCTGCCCCACTACCCGATCGAGGTTGTAGCCGCGGTGCTCGAGAATGCCGGGCATGAACTGACCCAACCACGGCAGCTCGCCGCGCGGGCCGGCAAAGGCGTAGAGAATGGCGATGACACCGATGATGGTCATACCCAGGCCTACCGCACGGCGGCTGGCCTCGAGCACCGTGACCACGGCAATGCAGCCGACGATGATGTCGGTCTGGCTCCAGAACCCGGCGCGGCGGATGATTTCATCCAGGTAGAGCACCATGTAGCCACCGGTGATCAGGGCCCCGGCGAAGAAGGCCATATCGATCAGCCCGCCCAACACGCCGCGTTTGCGGTGGGGGCCGAACACCGGAAAGATCAGGAACGCCAGCATCATGATCAGCATCAGGTGAACGCTGCGCTGATAGAACAGACCCAGCGGCTGGATGCCGGCGGAGTAGAGCTGGAACAACGACAGCCCCACGGCGACCAGGGTGATCAACCACAGGATCGGTCGGGGCTGAATGGCATTGCCACCGGGTACGGTGACGGGCGGGTTGGCAGATTCGCTCATGCGCGCCTCTCAGGGGGTGGAATCAGGGGTGCGCAGGTGGATCGTCACCCGCTCGCCGGCCGCCAGTTCGCTCAGGCTGATCCGACGTCCCTCATGCAGCAGTCTATGGTCGACTCTGGCAGAGCCGACCCTCAATCGATAGCGGTTGCCGGGCACCGGCTCGTCGATGTCCTCGATCCAGTAGCCGCCCTGGCCGTCCGAGACCTGACGGCCCCGGCCTGGCACGTGGCCAAGCCCAGCGGCGAAGTCCGGCTGGTGGCTACGCTCCAGTACCATGTTCCCTTGGTGATGGCGATAGCAATCCTGCACGCGAATGCCGGTCACGGAGTGATTCCACTCCATGCACCAGCGCTCGCCTTCCGGCATCGGCAGCGAGACCAGCGCCTGACCGTGATCGTCGAGCACTTCCAGATGCGAGGCATCGGACCAGGCCGCGATACTCGTAGCGCATAGTGTCAGCATGCAGAAAGTCGCCGGCCCGAGGGCTCGGCGACTCCTGCGCAGGTTCGCAGCAAGCATCGTGGATGCCTGACTGAACGAGCCTTACGGACGCTGGTGGTCGGCCACTTCGGCGCCCACTTCCTCATAATAGCGCAGCGCGCCATCGTGGAACGGGACCGGAGTGGAGTCGATGCTGAACTCGACGGTGGTGTCGTTGGCCGCCGGATGGACGGCGATCAACTCATCGATGTTCTCGAACAGCAGCTTGGTCAGCTCATAGGCCAGCTCTTCGTCCATGTCGGCATTGACGACCAGCACGTTGGGAATGCTGATGGTCTGCACCGCCTCGTCCATGCCGTCGTACATGCCGGCACGCAGCTCGTAGGCAGCGAAGGTAGGCTCGACTTCACGGGCGTTCTCGATCTCCTCCTCGCTGAAGCCGATCAGGCGAATGCTACGGGTCGCCGCCAGGTTGAGGATCGAGCTAGTGGGCGGCCCCACGCTCCAGAAGCCGGCGTCGATGTCGCCGTCGCGGATGGCGTCGGCGGTCTCGTTGAAGTTCAGACGCTGAGGACGGAAGTCGTCATAGGTGATGCCGTTGGCTTCCAGCAGGGCGCGAGCGTTGAGCTCGGTACCGCTGCCCGGTGCGCCGACTGAGACGCGCTTGCCACGCAGGTCTTCCAGCGACTGGATGTCGGAATCGGCCAGGGTGACCAGTTGCACGGCGTTGGGATACACGGACGCCAGTGCGCGGGTGTTCTCGATCTGACGCCCCTCGAAATCACCCGTGCCGTTGTAGGCCTGATAGACGGTATCGGCGAGGGCCAGGGCGAGGTCGGCATCGCCGCGCATGATCAGGCCCATGTTCTCCACCGAGGCGCCGGTCACTTCCGCCGTGGCGCTAGCCCCTTCTATGTGGTTGTTGATCATCTCGGCGAAGCCGCCACCGATCGGATAGTACACGCCGCCGGTACCGCCGGTAGCGATGGAAAGCTGCTGAGCGGCAGCCAACGGAGCCGTGGCCATCAGCGAAGCGGCAGCGACATATTTGAGAGCGCGCATGAATCTCCTCCGTCCTGAAACCGGATCGTTTATGGTTGTTTCGGAGCGTACCGGGCGAGCCCGACCGCTTACCTGACAAAAGCTAGCACGCCCCTGCGTAAAGAGGCTAATCGACAGTTTCTACGTTATTGAGAATTTTCGGCAATTCCACCAAGGTCGGCTTAGCCCGGCAAGCCATCGGGGCGAGCACTGAGCAGCATGCGGGCGAAGCTCAGCGCATAGAGCCAAAAAGCGAACCCCCAGCACAACGCAGGGAGCACCACGCTACCGAGCAGGTAGTGCTGCGGCCAGAGCGCCGGTACTGCACTGCGCGCTACGGTGCCCAGGAATAGACAGGCGAGAACGAGCCAGATGGTGCGTGGCAGCACCAAGGGCCGACCGGTATGGCGCAGCCCGGCAATGCAAAACACCGCCAGCACGGCGCCGGCTACCGCTCCCACGAACAGCAGATGCCGCCCAGCGTAGGCTGGTAAGCTTTCCCCCAGCGCCGCTACGCCCACCACGGCCAGTCCCAGCATCAGCCACACGTAGGCCAGCGTGAGCAGCAGCAGATAGAGCTTGGTCATGGCGCGCCCCCAGGGCCACTCACTGAGCCGGTCAGCTTGAGCGGCGGCGGCGGCCAGTGCGACCCAGCCGCTGACAGGATGCCCCCGAGCCACCAGATCGGCGCAGACGAACAGGCACAGTGTGGCCACCGCCAAGTGCTCACGGGCAGGAGTGAAGCGCAGCGACCGCCGACTCCCGCTCTCCCCTACCGCCACCTGCGAAACCACCCGCACGATACGAGTGGCAGTCACAGCGATCATCACCAATAGCAGGTTGGCCGCCAGATGCAGCATGTCCAGCGCACCCAGGCGCCCCGGCAGCAGGCCCAGCCAGGCTAGATAGAAGCCCCCCTGGGCCAGCACGAAGAGCAGCGCCAGAGTGCCCAAGCTGAGGTGCCGGCGCCCTTCGGGCGAGAGCAGCGCCGGCAGTGCCCAGGCCAGCACGCAGAGAGAAAACGCCAGGTTGATGGTCGCCACCAGCCAGCCCGGCAGCGAGCCGGCGAACCAGAACGCCAGACGTCCGGCCAGCCACAGTGCCACCAGGCCGGCCAACTTGGCACCGATCAGCGGCTCGACCTTGGCCCAGGAAGGCACCGCCGTGAGCAGAAAGCCGGCCAAGGCCGCCGCGACGAAGCCGAACAGCATCTCGTGCCCATGCCAGAGCAGCGGTGACATGCCGAGCGGCAGCGATACCTGATGCAGCAATAGCCCCACCCACGGCAGTAACGTCAGCGGGGCATAGAGCGCGGCCAGCAGGAAGAAAGGGCGAAAGGCGTAGGCCAGGATCGGCCACGGCTGGCCGGCGCGTAGGGCTGCGGTGGTCGTCATGCCACGCTCCCTAACCGGCTGCCGCCGGCCCATCGACGAGGTAGAACCCCTCGTCGGGCAGGCCGCCGCCAATGAAGCCCGGGGAGAGTTCGGCCAGGGCGCCTAGGAATCCCTCCAGCTCGGTGCGCGCTTGAGCGGCGCTGCGCATCTCCAGCCGCGTGCGTAAGATGGCACCTTCGATCACCTGGGCGGGCAGCGGCGAATGCTGGGCACCGAGCTGACCGGCCTCGGCCGGGTTCGACGCTACCCAGGCTACGGCCTCGGCCACCGCCACCTGGATGGCGGCCACCCACTCGGGGTGCGCCTCGAGCAACTCACGTCGGCAGATGGTGCCCGCCTGAGGCAACGCCGGGGCTGCCCCCGTCAGCCGCGCCCACTCCTGCTGTAGGTCGAGCTCGGCGACGGTCAGGCCGAGCGAGGCCGTTTGCAGCCGTGCCGAGGTGCGTACCGGCTCGGGCAAAACGGCGGCGTCGATGCGCTGGGCCAGGAAGGTCTGCACGGTCTCGAAGGGGCTGGCCTGATAGGTGATACGCAGGTCGCGGCCGACTTCCAGCCCCTCCCGAGCCAGCAGGTAGCGCAGCACCAGGTCGGGCATGTCGCCACGCCAGGGCACGCCGACATGGCGCCCGGCAAGCTCCGCCAGGCTTGCCAGCGGCACGCCGTGGGCCAGGATGCCCAGCGTACCCCACACGTTGACGTTCAGGAGCACCACCGGCACCCCGCGGTTGTAGAGGTTGGCCGCCACGTTGGTCGGCGTCGCGGTGAGCTGAACCTCGCCGCCGGCGATCCAGGCCCGCAACTGGTCCGGGTCGCGCCAGGTACGCAGCTCGCTCTCACCGATCAATTTGAGCAGCCGCGCATCCTGCAACGCCCGCGCCAGAATCACCTGAGGCAGGCCAAGCGGCGCGGCCATCCGCAACCCACCGGCCGCCGCCAGGCCCAAGCCGGGAAAGGCAGCCAGGGTGGCCGAAGCCAGGGCGAGCTGCAGCAAACGGCGACGTTGAGAATCGATCATGGACTTACCTCGGTTTGACGAAACAGGAAGCTCTCGGCCACCGAGGCCTGCCGCAGCAGAGCACCGGCGGCCTCGTAGAGAAAAGCGGTGTCGCGGTCGACGAAGGGCCGCGCGATGCGCTCCTCGTGCACGATGCGCCCCGGCGACGGCGACATCACCAGCACCCGGTGCCCCAGACGCAGGGCCTCGGTCAGGTCATGGGTGACCAACAACGAAGCGATGCCGCGCCGGGCCAGCAGTTCGAGCAGCAGCGTCTGGGCCTCGCTGCGAAGGCCCACGTCGAGGGCGCTGAAGGGCTCATCGAGCAATAGCAGGTCGGCATCCACGGCCAAGGCTCGAGCCAGCGCCACCCGCTGCTGCATGCCGCCGGAGAGTTCATGGGGAAAGTGGTGATGACGCTCGGCCAGTCCCAGCTCGTCGGCCAGGGCTCGCGCACGAGCCAGGCGCTCCCGGCGCGGCACGCCCTGCGCCTTGAGCCCCAGAGCGATATTGTCGAGCAGGCGCCGCCAGGGCAGCAGGCGCGGCTCTTGAAACACTACAGTGCTGCGATGGAAGGCGTCGCTGACGCGTCCCTCGCTGGGCGTGACCAGGCCGGCGGCAATACGCAGCAGCGTGGTCTTGCCGCAGCCCGAAGGACCCACCAGGCACACCGACTCCCCTGGCACGATGGCCAGGTCGATGCCCGCCAGCGTACGCTCGCGACCGAAGTCGTGACCCACCGCTTCGAGTTTGAGCATTACCTCGCTCCTCGCCCGGTCTGACGCCAGGGCTCCATGCGCCGCTGCAGCGGACGCAGCAGGCCGTGCTCGGCCGCCAACAGTAGCGCCACCACGAGCACGATCCAGGCCATGGCCGCAGCAGTGTCAAGGTTGACCCGGGCCATGGCGAGCCCGGCGCCGATGCCATCCTCGGTGGCGAACAGCTCGGCCATCACCGCCACCTTCCAGGCCACCCCCAGTGCCGTTATCAGCGCTGGAAACACATATGAGGCGATGTGTGGCAGATGGAAGTCGACCAGCCGCATCAGCGGCGGAACGGCGAAGACGTCGGCCATCTCCTGCAGACGCCGGTCGCGGGTCAGCGCCCCCATTTGAGCGCCGGCGAAGCTGACCGGCAGTGACGTGGCCATCACCGTATAGACCGTGGCCAGCGAGCCGCTGCCGAACCAGAGAATGGCCAGCACGATCCAGGCGATCGGTGGTATCCCCAGCAGCACCGTGGAGACCGGCTCCAGCGCCCGTCCCAAAGTGCGCGACAACCCGGCCAGAATGCCCAGTGCGGTGCCGATCACCGCCGCCAGGGCGAAACCCAGCATGGCGCGCCAAGTGGTGGCCCAGACCGCCGCCAGGGCGTCCGCCTGCCACAGCCGGGCAAGCGCGGCCAGTGCATCCCGCGGCCCGGGTAGCAGGAAACTGCCGTAGAGCTGGCTGCCCCACTCCCATAGCGCCACGAACAGCAGCACCCCGGTCAGGCTTCCGCCCCAGCCCAACAGCGTTTCGATGCAGCGCGTCGGCAGTGATCGCTTCATGGCTCCTCATCCATTCCTACCCCATGACATAAGCCTGCCCGAGTCGACGACACCGCTTGATGACCCAGATCAAATAAGAACGATTATAAGATGCATTACATTTACCACATTAACCAGAGGAGTCCCCCCATGCACCTGCTACGCCCCGCTCTGCCCACCAAGTCCCTCTTCGCCCTGCCCCCTCTTGCCCTGGCCCCTCTTGCCCTGGCTGTCGGCGCGGCGCTGAGCCTGCCGGCCCAGGCCGACGGCGGTGCCGCCTTCGACCTGCCGAGCGTTACGGTCACCGCCAAGGGCTACGAAGCCGACGAGCTCGACACCCCCAGCGCCACCCTGCGCCTCGACGCCACTCAAGCCCCGGCTACCCAGAGCGTGGGCAGCCTGTTCCGCGGCCAGCCCGGTACCGCCGTGCACGGCGACGGCAGTTGGGGCCAGAATCCCGTGCTACGCGGCCTGAAGAAGGAAAGCATCGTGCTGCAGGTGGACGGCGTACGGCTCAACTCGGCACAGCCCCAAGGGGCGCTGGCCTCGTTCGCCAGCCTCGGCCTGCTCGACAGCATCGAAGTGGTGAAGGGACCCGGCTCGGTACTGCACGGCTCCGGGGCATTGGGCGGCGCGGTGAACCTGCGCACGCCGGAAGCCGAATTCAGCGACCGGCCCAGCATCGGCGGACGCTTCTCGACCAGCGCCGGCAGCGTCGACGACAGCGTTGGCGGCGGCGCCATCCTGCAGCTTGCCAATGCCGATCACGCCCTGGTGCTGGGCGCCACCGGACGCGACGTAGGCGACTACGACACGCCTGAAGGCCGGGTGGATAATAGCGGCTTCGAATCGGGAGCCTTTCTGCTCAAGTACGCTTTCCGACTGGCCGACGGCCACCGCCTGAAGCTCAACGTGCAGGGCCAGGAGGACCGCAACGTCTGGTACCCCGGCTCGGCCAAGCCGGGGCCCAACCCGGCCCTTGGCACACTGACCATTCACTCTCCGCGCCAGGAGCGCGAGCTCTACGAGGTGGCCTACGAGGGCGAGGTGGGCCCAGGTACGCTGGAAACCAGCCTCTATCGCCAGGAAGTATTCCGCCAGATACGCGCCTGGTCGAGCGGACTGGAGCGCAACCAAGTGTGGAATGACGTCACCTTCATCACCGACGGTGGGCGCATCCAGTACCGCCTGCCGCTGGGTGAGCGCCATCTGCTCACCCTCGGGGTGGAAGCTTGGGAGATGACCGGCGACCCCGAACGCTTCCAATACACCCCACCGCTCTCCGACAACGCCGTAGCCACCTCACCGTTCCGCAACGGCGTGATCGAGAGTCGTGGCGTATTCCTGCAAGACGAGATCATATTCGACGACTGGACACTGATGCTCGGCGCCCGCTACGACAGCGTGACCGGCGACGCCGACGTCAAGGGCAGCGGGCCCAATGCCACCAGCGAAGGACTGCGCAACGAGAGCGACACGCTTTCCTGGTCCGTGGGCGCCATCTACAACGCCTCACCGATGCTCAACCCCTACGTCAGTCTGGGCAGCGCCTACCGCGCCCCGGACATGCGCGAGCGTTTCGAGGATGCCGCCCGCGGGGATGGCTATTTTCACATCGGCAACCCTCAGCTCGACCCGGAGCGCTCCACCAGCCTGGAACTCGGTCTGAAGGGGCGCAGCGAGCGTGGCGAATACCGCCTGGCCGCCTTCCACACCCGCATCGACGACTACATCGCCGGCCGCATCACCGGCGCCACCAACGCCCAGAACCAGCCGATCAAGCGCACCGAGAATCTCGACCGGGTCGAGATACAAGGCGTGGAGGCAGGCTTCGTACTGCCCCTCGACGGCCGGCTGGCAGGGGGTCACTGGCAGCTCGACGGCAGCCTCACCTGGTTGCGCGGCACCAACAAGCAGGACGACGAGCCGCTCTATCAAGTGCCGGCGCATGAAGCGACCCTGGGCATCGGCCAGCAGCCCCAAGCCGGCTTCCACTGGCACGCCCAGGTACGCGGCGTAGCCAGCCAGGACCGCACCGCCGACATTTTCTCCAACGGCACCGAACGGACCACGCCGGGCTATGCCACTGCCGACCTAGGCCTGGGCTGGCGCTTCGGGCCGGCCGCAGGGCTTTCCAGCCTGGAGGTGGGGCTCGAGGTCAATAACCTGTTCGACCGCGGCTATCGCGAGCACCTCATCGACCAGCCCGAGGGGGGAGAACTGCTGGCGCCAGGACGCGGCGCGGTGGCGACACTGCGCGGACGTTTCTGACCGTTCGACACCGCTGCCCGCCCCGCCGGGCAGCAGTCATCATAGCGTCACGAAAAAGTCGTCAAACGGCACTGGCAAATTTGGCGAAATGCCCCCATGATGTGGTTGTCGCAATCGCCCACTGGAGCATCATGAGTACGGCACGACATTCTTCCAACGCGGAACTCCTCGACCCCCCGCGAAGCTGCCCTGACCTCGACGTCAGGGACTTGGAAAAGCGCACACGTCTGATGCGCATCGTTACACGGCTCATCGCCGTATCCGACCTCGGTTGCCGCGAGATCGCTCGCCGCGCCGGACTTCCGGCACAGAAGATCAGCGATCTGCTGGCCGGCCGCCTCGAACACCTCTCGCTCGATGAGCTGCGCCTCGTTTATCACAGCATCGATCCGGAAGGCGCCTTGAACTATTAGCGCCAGAAGCTCCGCGTAGCGCCAGAAGTTCCGCGTTTCGATCGACCTGATAGGGATCGCCCCGGATACAGCGACGCCTCGTCCCAGGACGAGGCGTCGGTTTGGCGTGCTTGCAAATTGCCGGCCGTCACTCCTCTTGCTGCTCGAACTCCTCGGCTACGCGAATGGCTTCGGCTTCGGTCTCATGCTCGGAGATGACGACCTCATTGCTGGGATCCGTCTCGTCGATGACGTGCCAGCCCGTGACCGGCAGATTGATGTCCTCGGTATCGCGAATCGGCTCGACACGCGCCTGCTTGGGTCCGCTCTTGGGCATGCTGCCTCCTTGCTGTTGCCATGAGTGGTTGAGCCTGATGCCTCATCAAGCTAGCCAAGCCCGTGGCGGCAAGCCAAACGCAGCCAACCGGCTCGCCAATCCCTTATGCCAAGCCCCTCATGCCAAGCCCTCATGCCTCCGGCGGCAGATCGGTCAGCGCCCCGGTGGAGGCCGAACTGACCGTGCGCGCGTACTTGGCCAGCACGCCGCGGGTATAACGCGGCGGGGGCTGGCGCCAGGCGGCTCGCCGTCGTTCCAGCGTCTCAACGTCCACGTGCAGCTCGATGGTGTCGGCCTCGGCATCGATGGTGATGGTGTCGCCATCCTCGACCAGCGCCAGCGGGCCGCCATCGAAGGCCTCGGGCGAAACATGCCCCACCACGAAACCATGACTGCCGCCGGAGAAGCGGCCGTCGGTGATCAAGGCCACGGAGTCGCCCAGGCCACGTCCCATGATCGCCGAGGTGGGCGTCAGCATCTCACGCATGCCGGGGCCGCCCTTGGGGCCTTCGTAGCGGATCACCACCACGTCGCCGGCCGTCACCGTGCCGTCGTTGATGCGCGCCTGGGCCTCCTCCTCGGAGCCGAACACCCGCGCGCTGCCGGAGAAACGCGTGCCCTCCTTGCCGGTGATCTTGGCCACCGCACCTTCGGGCGCCAGATTGCCGTAGAGGATGCGCAAGTGGCTCTCCTTCTTCAGCGGGGCGTCCAGCGGCGCGATGATGGCCTGCTCTGCCGGGTAGGGAGCTACCCCTGCCAGGTTCTCGGCCAGGGTCCGCCCCGTCACCGTCAGACAGTCGCCGTGAAGCATGCCGGCATCGAGCAGCGTCTTCATCAGCGGCTGGATGCCGCCGATCTCGACCAGCTCGCTCATCATGTAGCGCCCGCTGGGGCGCAGATCGGCCAGCACCGGCACACGCCGGCCGATCTCGGTGAAATCGACAAGGGAGAGCGGCACGCCCACGGTGTTGGCCATGGCGATCAGATGCAGCACCGCGTTGGTGGAACCACCCAGGGCGATCACCACGGTGATGGCGTTCTCGAAGGCCTCACGGGTCATGATGTCCGAAGGCTTGATGTCGCGCTCGAGCAGTGTCAGCACTGCCGCGCCGGCCGCCTCGCAGTCGGCGCGCTTGGCCTGGGACACGGCGTTCTGCGCCGAGCTGCCCGGCAGGCTCATGCCCAGCGCCTCGATGGCCGAGGCCATGGTGTTGGCGGTGTACATGCCACCGCAGGAACCCGGGCCGGGTATCGCCGTCTCCTCGATCTGCTTGAGCTCGATCAGCTCCATGTCGCCGCGGCTGTGGGCACCCATGGCCTCGAACACCGAAACGATATCGGTATGGTTCTTGCCGGGTTGGATGGTGCCGCCATAGACGAACACGCTGGGCCGGTTCAGGCGTGCCATGCCCATCACGCAGCCCGGCATGTTCTTGTCACAGCCGCCGATGGTCACCAGACCGTCGAAGCCCTCGCAGCCGGCTACGGTCTCGATGGAGTCAGCGATCACCTCCCGCGAGACCAGCGAATACTTCATGCCCTCGGTACCGTTGGCGATACCGTCGGAGATGGTCACAGTGTTGAAGATCACGCCCTTGCCGCCGGCCGAATCGGCACCGTCGCGGGCCCGCTCGGCGAGCTCATGAATATGGCTGTTGCAGGGAGTGACCATGCTCCAGGTGGAGGCAATGCCCACCTGGGGTTTGGTGAAGTCCTCGTCGGTAAAGCCCACCGCACGCAGCATGGCACGGCTGGCCGACTTGCCGACGCCGTCCACCACCGGGGCGGAGTGGCGGCGACGCGGGTCCGGGGAATCGCTCATGGAAGTGGCTCCTTCGTTTCGCTTATCAATCTACGAAGGGTGGTTGGCCAAAAGCTTCCTGGCAAATTCCCATCTGGCTGTCGCCGGACCGAGGAGCTAAAGCCCAAAGCCACCTGGCCGATATGACCTGGAGCTCATGCAGTGATATAACAGCGAAAAAGCCAATACGACTTCTCCCCCGCAGGGAACCGCCATGCCTTTCAGTGAAGCCAAGGAACACGCCCCCGGGCATCTGCATCATATCTTTGCCGACCCCTACTCAGCCTTCGACAACCTGAACGTCGAACGCCAACTGCATCTGCGGGTCGCCCTGCAAGCGCTGGTGTGCGAGCCGATGGCCAGCGGAGTACTGACGCTTCGGGTCATTCACGGCTGGGAGAATGGTGGCTTCGAGCCCGGCGATCTCGCCCACAGTGACCACCCCATCGCCACGCTCGGCGCATTGGAGCAGATACGCACCAGCTATCAGCACGCCATCGAGAGCGCTGCTCCGCTGCCCCGCGACGACGCTTCGCTGCTGGCCGGCCCGCTGGCAGAAGCCATCTCTGCCGCCGAGGCCAAGGGGCAGGCGCTCGAAGAGGAAACTCGCACCATCCCCGCACGCTGGCCCGCCTTCGAGAGCGGTCTCTCGCTCTATACCTTCTTCAAGGTCTATCACCGTCTCACCTACGGCGAAGACGACAGCTACCGCTCGATCCAGTGCCAAACGCCGCAGGGCTCCAGAGAGATCCACGAGTTCCATCTGGAAGAGGGCGAGTTCGCCGTGATCCGCCCCGCCGAAAGTACTGGCAGCGACAGCGTGCTGGTACTGCACGTCAGTCAGCTCGAACCGGTACAGTTGCTGCTGGCAACCTGCTGCGCCTGAGCGCAGCGGTGTTCTAGCTGGTGGCGGGCTTCTCTCGCGGCACCCGGCCCATCAGGTAGAACTCCGGATTGGGCGGGGTACCGGTGAGGGTGACCAGGCGGTTGGAGAGACAGAAGAAGGCGGTGATGGCGCCGATGTCCCAGATGTCGTCGTGAGTGAAGCCCGCCTCGGTGAGACGAGCCTGCCACTCATCGGTGAGCTCGCCGATCTCCAGCCCGCAGTGCAGGGCGAAATCGAGCATCACCCGATGGCGCTCGCTGATCGGTGCGGTGCGGTGGTTGATGGCCACCTGATCGGCCAGCAGCGGGTCCTTGCTGTAGATACGCACCAGCGCGCCATGGGCTACTACGCAGTAGAGACAGCGATTGCGGGCGCTGGTGGCCACTACGATCATCTCCTTCTCCGCCTTGGTGAGCGTGTCGGATTCTCGCTCCATCAGGGCATCGTGGTAGGCGAAGAACGCCCGAAACTCATCGGGGCGGTGTGCCAGCATCAAGAACACGTTGGGCACGAAGCCGGCCTTCTCCTGCACCTCGAGGATACTCTTGCGAATATCCTCGGGCAGATCCTGGATCGACTCGGGGATGGGAAAGCGGCTGATCGGTGTTGTCATGACGGGACCTCTGGCGTCGTTGTTATGCCTGGACGAATCCAGTTAACGTCAACGTAAAGAAGAAGTCCACGGGACATCCGCTCATGCCGTCACCGACAGCGAGCATGTGACCACCCGGTTGCGGCTGATCTGCTTGGCCTCGTACATGGCCTGGTCGGCCTGGCGGTAAATGGCCATGGCCGTCGGCACCTGATCGTAGTCACTGCAGCAAACCAGCCCGAAGGAGCCGGTCACCACCCCGTGCCGCGACGCCTCGTGGGGAATCCGCAACTGCTGCAGGGCATGGCGAAAGCGCTCCAGTGCGAAACGACCCGCCTCCATCGAATCGGCTTCGAGCAGGACGCCGAACTCCTCGCCGCCCAGTCGAAAGAGCCGGTCGCCGGCGCGGCGAAAATGGGCCTTGAGCAGAGCGGCGACTTCGATGAGCACTTCATCGCCGGCCTGGTGACCGTAGGTGTCGTTGAAGAGCTTGAAATCATCAATGTCCATCATGGCGAACATCAGCGGCTTGCCGTCACGCTGACGGCGCTGGATCTCTTCGTTGATCAGCGTCTCGAACTGGCGCCGATTGAGCAGTCCCGTCAGCGGGTCGGTGCGCACCATGGCCGCCAGCTTGCGGTTGGCCTGCTCCAACTCCTGGGTACGTTGATGGACCTTGGTCTCGAGCTGGTGATTGAGGGTACGCTGCAGCTCGTAGGTCTCGCGTTCCGCTTCCAGCTTGGCGCGTTTCAACCGGTTTATCTTGCAGGCCAGACCGAAGGCCATCAGCAGGAAGCCGAAGCCCGCCCCCATCTCCAGTGCGTACTCGGTGGCCAGCCCATAGGGCACGAAGCCACCAAGACGCAGCGAGTAGAGCAATCCCCCTACCAGCAGGCCGCTCCAGCCCAGCAGGAATATCTGCGCCAGCCGGTCACCCTTGAGACAAAGCCAGACGCTGGTGCCGAGCAACAGCAACGCATAGCCGATGCTCAGCGGCACCAAGGCACGCAGCACCCAGGCAAAACGATCTGCGAGGCCTGGCAACACGCTGAGCACCAAGAGCCCCGTGAGCAGCATAAGGCCTTTGGCCAGGCGCGGCGCCTGCCGCTTGAGGTTCAGATAGTCGAGGCTGAACAGGGTGAGCGCCACGTACAACAGCCCCGCGCTGAGTAGTAAGACCTGCTGATTGAAGCGCGGCCACTCCGGCCACAGGTACTGATAGCCGAACCCTCGCAGTGAGAGGTTGAACAGCAGAAATGCGCCTAGATAGAAGACGGAATGCAAAAACGCCTTCTCGCGTGTGGCAAGAAAGGTCAGCAGATTGTAGAGCAGCAGTGCCAGCAGCCCGCCATAAAGCACGCTGTAGGCCATCAGCTCGCTCTGGGTACGCTCGAGGAAGCTGACGTCGTCCATCAGCCGCAGAGGCGTGGCGGGCACCAAGCCATCGTGGCTCGCCAAGCGGATGTACACCTGTCGCGTTTCGTTCGCGCCCACGTATACCGGCAGCACGAAGGCGTGATGCCGCACAGGGCGAGAGGCGAATGGGCGCCGGCTGCCGGTGTTCCACTGTTGCAGCACCCTGCCCTCGGCATCGACGGCATAGGCATCGATGAAATCGGGCAGCGGCGAGGCCAGCTCGAGCAAGCGCCGCAGGGGAGCATGGGAGTCATTGGCGAGCTCCAGCTTCAGCCACCAGGCCGAGTGGGTGAAGCCGAAGTTGGGCACCTCCTGCTCCAACAACCGCCAGGGTAGCACCTCGGCACGATCCAGGATCTGCTCGATACCGAGCTGAGCGGTATCATCCTCGAACACCGCAACCTGGGGAGCAGGATTGATCACGGTGGAAGGCGTGGTGATGTCGACAGCGGCCTGGGCCTGCCACACGAGCAGCCACGAGAATGACCAGATTAGAGCGGCCATCCATTTGGCCATGCCGGTATGGGCACCGGCGAGCGCGCAGCGCATCGGTACACTGCCTCCTATCGTGTCCTTACGATCCCTCCACTCTAGCAGGTCTAGTCTGAAAAACTCTTAACTTACGCAAAGCGCCCCACCCCGAAGGGATGGGCGCTTTGCCAGTCGGCAAGTGTCAGCTCAGCGAAATGGTGCTGTTGATGCCGCTGGAGACGTTCTCGGGCTCGAACCAGCGTGCGGTCACGGTCTTGGTCTGGGTCCAGAACTGGATCGCCTGCTTGCCGTTGGGGCCCAGGTCGCCGAGCTTCGAGGCCCGCGAGCCGGTGAAGCTGAAGTAGGCCACCGGCACCGGGATCGGCACGTTGATGCCCACCTGGCCGACGTCGATGTCGGTCTCGAAGCGGCGCGCCACCCAGCCGGAGTTGGTGAAGATCGAGGTACCGTTGCCGTTGGGGTTGGCGTTGATGAAGGCGATCGCCTCGTCCAGGGTATCGACGCTGACCACGCACAGCACCGGGCCGAAGATCTCCTCGCGATAGATGGTCATCTCGGGTTTGACGTCGGCGAACACGGTGGCACCGACGAAGTTGCCGTCGGGATAGCCTTCCACCTGGTAGCCGCGGCCATCGACCAGCAGCTTGGCACCCTCTTTCTCGCCGGCATCGATCAGGCGCTCCACGCGCTCCTTGGCTGCCGGAGACACCAGCGGGCCGAGATCGGCATCGCGCTGGGTGCCCGGACCCACCTTCATGTTGCGCGCGCCCTCGACGATATCGTCGAGCCACTGGTTGGCTTCGCCCACCAGCACCACCACCGAGTTGGCCATGCAGCGCTGCCCGGCGGCACCGAAGGCAGAGCCCAGCAGGTTGTTGATGGCCTGGCTGCGGTTGGCATCGGGCATCACGACACAATGGTTCTTGGCGCCCATCATCGACTGCACCCGCTTGCCCGCCTCGGAGGCGCGGCGGTAGATGTGGGTGCCCACGTTGGTGGAGCCGATGAAGGAGAGCGCCTTGATGTCCGGGTGGTCGCAAATCTGGTTAGCCACGTCGGGGCCGCCGTGCACCACGTTGAGCACGCCGGCCGGCACGCCCGCCTCATGGGCCAGTTCGACCAGACGCATGGTGGAGCTGGGGTCCTGCTCGGAGGGCTTGAGCACGAAGGTGTTGCCGGTGGCGATGGCCAGCGGGAACATGAAGCAGGGCAGCATGATCGGGAAGTTGAAGGCGGTAATGCCCGCGCCCACCCCCAGCGGCTGGTTGAGGGTGTAGACGTCGACCTCGCTGGCCGCGTTCTCGGCCAGCTCGCCCAGTTGCAGCGAAGTAATGGAACAGGCGTGCTCCACCACCTCCAGGCCCCGGCCTACCTCACCGGCGGCGTCGGGCAGGGTCTTGCCGTGTTCCTCGGTGATCAGCGCGGCGAGCTCTTCGGTGTGCTCGCGGATCAGCGCCTGCAGCGTAAGCATGATGCGCATGCGCTTGGCCAGCGGCGTCTTGCGCCAGGTCTTGAACGCCTCCTTGGAGCTGGCCACGGCGCGGTCGACCTCCTCGGCGGTGCAGAACGGTACCCGTGCCACCACTTCCTGTGTGGCGGGGTTGATCACGTCGCGCCACTCCTGGCTCTGGGACGGGACGGGCTGGCCGTCGATGTACATGGGGATTTCACGAATGGACATGGCGAACTCCTGTTGTGCTTGTAGTCGTTGTACGGTTGACACTGCGATGTAGACCTTGTGTGTAGAAACACACGAAGTGTGATGAATTCGAGTCTATATAGCCGCGAGCCAGCGTGACAACGGGCACTTCTTCACATGCCTTGTGCAATAATGCACAAGCAACCCCCGCGAGGTGCGAACCGTGCTCGACTGGCAGGACATCCAGATCTTTCTCGAAGTGGCGCGCAGCCAGCGGCTCACCGACGCCGCCCGGCGCCTGGGCCTGGACCACTCCACGCTGTCGCGGCGCACCCGGCGCTTCGAGCAGAAACTCAATACCCAGCTCTTCGAGCGTAGCACCCATGGCTACCACCTGACCGAGGCCGGCCAGCAGTTGCTGGCCCACGCCGAGGAGATGGCCCGCCACGCCTTCGAGGCGGGCGAGAGCCTGGCCGACAAGAACCGCCAGCTCGGCGGCCAGATTCGCCTCGGCGTAACCGAAGGCTTCGGCACCTGGGTCGTCGCCCCGCTGCTCTCGGCCTTCTGCGAACGCCACCCGGGCATCACCCTGGACCTGCTGGCCCTGCCGCGGGTGGTCAACCTGAGTCGCCACGAGGCGGACCTGGCGATCACCGTGGAGCGCCCGGCGAGTCAGGGGCTGGTGATCTCGCGGCTGTGTGACTACCGCCTGCGGCTCTACGGCAGCGAGAGCTACTTCCATTGCCACGGCCGCCCCACACGGCTCGACGAGCTGGGCCAGCACCGGCTGATCGGCTACGTCGACGACCTGATCTTCAGCGAACAGCTCAACTATCTCGACCCGCTGCTCGATCCGGCGGTGGTGGGCACGCCGCCGCACTTCTCGATTCGCAGTACCAGCGTCACCACCCAGCACGCGGCGACCCTGCAGGGAGCCGGGCTCGCCGTGCTGCCCTGCTTCATGGCCGAGACCGGCAGCCGGCTCGAGAGCGTACTGAACGATGAGGTGGAGATCGTGCGTCAGTTCTGGATCACCGCGCGCCAGGAGCAGCGGCGCCTGGCGCGGGTGAGGCTACTGTGGGACTTCCTGCGCGAGGCGCTGGAGGCCAACCGGGCGCTACTGATGGGCGAGGCGGATGGCTCAACGCTCCGCGTCCCTTCCGGTTGAGCTCAGGCATGACTACCGCCGGTGTCCGAGGAGCGGCTTGAAGTGACCGCGCTGCCATGCACGACCACGCTGTTTCGCCCTTGCCTCTTGGCTTCGTAGCTCGCGGCGTCGGCCCGCACCAGAATCTCCTCGAGACTCTCGTCACCTTCATGGAAAGCGGTCAGGCCAATGCTCGCCGTCACGGCGTATTCCTTGCCCTCATGGGCGACACTGACCTGGCCGATGGCGACGCGCAGCGACTCGGCGATTGTCGCGGCCTGGCTGAGTGTACAACTCGGCAGCAGCAGGCCGAACTCATCTCCGCCCTGCCTGGCAACATGGTCGCTGCGTCTCACCTCCCACACCAGCACCTGGGCTACTCGGCGCAGCAGCTCGTCACCTAACGCATGCCCACCCTCATCGTTTACCGGCTTGAAGCGATCCAGGTCGAAGAGAATCACGGCCGATGGCGTACCGAGCTTGGCAAAGTCGGCCATTGCATCTTCCAGGCGCCGCAGGTAACCGCGACGATTGAGCAGGCCGGTCAAGGGGTCATGCTCCGCTTCCCAACGTTGCAACGCCTCCTGGTGCTGCCGCTCGGTGATGTCCTTGATCGTGCCTACTATCCCAAGCGGCCCCTCGCTGCCCTCGACCCGGCTGGCATGGATTTCGACCCACAGCATGTTGCCCTTGTCATCCCGCATGCGCAGCTGTCGCAGGAACTCGCTGTTCCGGCTCATGGCATGCAGCCACATGTCATGGGCATCTTCGCGATCATCCTCATGGATGAGCTGCCAGAGGTCATGGGTCGACGCACCGGCCAGGTGGCCCAGCATGGTCGACAGAGCCGGGTTAAGATAAATGAGGTCACCCTCTTGATCGGCCACGAACATGCCGGCTGGGGTCGAGCCGAGTACGGCATCGAGAAACGCCTCGCGATGCCTCAGGTGCTGCAAGGCATCCTTGCGCTCTTGCTCGAGCCTGTTGAAGGCGTCGGAGATTTGCGTCAACTCCCTCAGGCCGGTCGCCAGCGCCAGGCGCTGGCGCACTCCGGAGCCGATTTCCAGGATTTGCCTTTCGAGCCGATGCAACGGCTTGAGCTGATGCCCGACCAGCCAGCGAATGAGGACCAACAGCACCAAGGCAATCACCAGCCAGGTCCACCACAACCGTTCCAGAAAATTCTGAAACGGCGCCAATACCGAATGACGTGGCATCAGCATGGCCACTACCCAATTGGCCTCCCACACCTGGCGGTAACTCACCAGCACGTCCTCGCCATCCAGCTCGTGGAGCGTTTCGCCCTGCCACCCGTCGAGGGCCAACTGGAAATCCAGTGGATCGAGGTGCTGGAGCGACCCGACATGGTGGCTGATTGGCCCTGGCACGAACAAAGGCACACCGGCGGCGGTAAAGATGGCGATGTGGCCGCTATGCTCGAAGGTGAGCGCGGAAATGCTGCTGAAAAACTGGCCATGAGCGAAGTTCAGGAGCCCACCAACCACCCCGTCGAACTCCCCCTGGGGGGTATAACGAGGCACCAGCATCATTACCAGAGGCTGGTGACTGGTCCGCCCAAAGAAGGGACGGCTGACGTACGGCCAGCGGGAGTTGCTCACCATGGCGAAGTACTCGGTGTCGTCAACGCCAAAACCAACGCGTCCCGGCACCTGAGGCAGATCGGCAATGATCTCGCCGTCGGCGTCGCTGACGATGATGCCTTCGAAGTAAGCCAGCAGGCTGGGATTCTGCTGCAGCAGAAGCCGAGCGTCCTCGTGCGACACATCGGTGAGCTGCGCAGAGAGCATTTCCAGCGCGGTAAAGCGCAAGTTCAGGCGGTCCCGCAGTTCTCGGCTCAATATTTCTGCCTGATACCCCAAGTGGGAAAGAGTGGCCTCATGCATCAGTCTCTGACCGCTGCCCCACGCAACGACCAGCAGCAACCCGATGATGACGAGCCAGGTCATTACCAGCCCACCCAGCAGACGCCTCTGCAATGTATTGAGGCGGCGCCATACTGCGCCAGGAGTACTTTGTGGCAAGCCGCCTCTCCTCGAAGGCCAAGTGGTTCATGTAACGTCAGAGTGACAGGTTAACGAACCATTACCGTTAACTTTACAAGCCATTCGGTAACAAAAAGTTGTTGCGCCGCTTAAAGATCGCACATCGACGCGCCGAGTGGGCGCCAAGTTCCGCCCGGGATGAAGAGTGCTTAGGCAGAGAAGTACCTAGTCAGAGAAATGCTGAGTGAGAGGAGCGCTCAGTGAAGTTGCGCAGGATATCATGGCGAGGCGCGGGAGCTGACGCTGCCTGACGCCTCGCTGTAACGAAAGCGAACGTTTACGCGGCCGAGTCGCAGCTGAGCTGACGGGCGGCCTCGCGCCCGGCAATGGCGCCCAGTACCACGGCGCTGAGCAGACCGTTGCCGGAGAGATAGCCGCTGTCGCCCGAGCCGGAAACCCCGCGCGCCGCACCGCCGGCGGCGAACAGATTGGCGAATAAGCTACCGTCCTGGCGCAGCACCCGCGCCTGGGTATTCACCTCGAGCCCGCCCTGGGTGTGGAACAGCGCACCGGTGACCTTGATCGCGTGATAGGGCGCCGTCAGCAGATCCTCGCTGCTGAAGGTGCGGCCGAAGGCATCGGCTGCGCCGCTTTCGGCCAGGGCCTGCATCTCGGCGAAGGTCTCACGCAGCGCCTCCAGCGGCAGCTCCAGCCCCGCTGCCATGGCCTCCAGGCTGTCGAAGGTGCGCACTGCCCCGGCAATGTGGGCGTTGCGGTAGTCCTCGAACTCCAGCGCAGCCTGATGGATGCGCCGATCGAACAGGTTCCAGGCCATGCCGCCCGGCTGGGCCAGCACCTTGGCCGCCTGCTCCGAGTAGCCGCCGTGCTCGTTGGAAAAGCGCCGGCCCTCACGATTGAGCTGCACCCCGCCGCGCATCATCACCGCCCAGGTGATCAGGGTCTGATGCGGCATCGCCAGCGAACCGTGGCCCTGGCAGGCGCCAAGGTCCTTGAGGCTCGCGCCCATCGCCTCGCCCCACAGCAGGGCGTCGCCCTGGTTGCCTTCGTGGCCGAAATAGAGTGCATCCTTCAGCGCCGGCAGGTGGCGCGCCACCAGTTCGGGATTACCGCCATAGCCGTTGCAGGCAAGGATCAGGGCGTCGCAACCGATGGCCTCCCGGCTGCCGTCGGGGCGTTCGAGGGTCACGCCATGTACCCGGCCGCCATCGTCCACATGCAGGTCGACCACTCGCGCCTCGGTGAGCAGGTCGACGCCTGCCGCCTCTACGGCGTTGAGCAGGCTGCCCATCAATTCCTCCCCGGTGCGCCGTGGGGTGGCATGCATGCGCATGCGGCTATGGCCCGGGTAGAGGAAGCCCTCCACCAGGTCGAAAGGCACCCCGTGGTCGTCGGCCAACCACTCCACCACTCCGGCCGAGGCCTCGGTCAGCGCACGCACGATGGCCGGGTCGGCCTGGTGTCCGTTCTTGCGCTGGATGTCCTCGGCCATCAGCGCCGGGCTGTCCGTCACTCCACGCCGCTCCTGAAAGCGCGTGCCCGCCGCCGGGATGAACCCCTGAGACATGGAGGTGCTGCCCCGCGGCAGCGCATCGCGCTCCAGCACCACCGCCTCCATACCGAACTGCTTGGCGGCGAGGGCCGCCACCAGGCCGCAGGCGCCCGCCCCGACGATCACCAGCGGCACGTGCGCTTCGAACTCTTCTCCGCTGCCAAAGGCCACGATAGGCATGACGTTTCTCCTCAGTGGTTGCCGCCGGCCTGAGCCCGGTAGGCATCGAGAATCTCTCCCGCCGGCGCCTGCCACACCTCGGCATGGCCGGCGATGTGATCGAGCACCGCCTCCAGGCAGCCGATACGATGGGGCTGACCCACCAGCCAGGGATGAAGGTTGAGCGCCAGCAGCCGTCCGCCCTGTTCCCGCCCTTCCTGCAGCAGGAAGTCGAAGGCGTCCGTCACCTGAGCCACCCAGCTGTCTTCAGAGTGCAGGTTCTGGCACATCACGAACTGGTCTTCGATCTCGGTGGAAAGCGGCAGCATGGTCAGCTCGCCCTGGTCGGTGACGAAGGCGTAGGGCATGTCGTCGTTGACCCAGTCGCAGCAGTACTCGATGCCGTTCTCGACGAGCAGCTCCGGGGTGTTCCAGCTCTGGTGCTTGGCCGGGCTCAGCCAGCCGCGAACGGGTTGTCCGGTCAGTTCACGCAGCGTGGCGACCGAGCGGCGCACGATCTCGGCCTCCTCGTCGCGATCCTGACCGCCGTAGTGCAGGTGATCCATGTTCCAGCCATGGCACAGGAACTCGCCGCCGTATGCTTTCAGGCGATTCAGCAGGTAGGGGTGCTGCTCGGCGAGCTGGGCGTTGATCGCCCAGGTGGGACGAATGCCGCGCTGCTCGAATGCCGCGAGCATGCGGTAGATGCCCACCCGGTTGCCGTAGTCGCGCAGCGAGTAGTGGCGCAGGTCCGGGTAGGGCATGGTCATGCCGTTGGGTACCTTGAACGGCACACCGCGCTGGTTGAGCGGGTAGAACTGCAGCGAGACGTTGATCCACACCGCCAGCGTCTTGCCGCCAGGCCACTGGATCGGCTGGCGCTCACCCAGCATCGACCAGGCGTAGCGCTCGTGATCGTAGCCGTGGCGCCGCCAGGGGTAGCGCAGGTAGTCCGAATCGAGAGCCATGACTCAGTTCCTCCCCGACTTGGCATCGATGTCGCGCAAGGCGTCGTCGTAGTGGTGAGCGAGATAGTGCTGGGCGATCTCGCGCCCAGTGGTAACCCACACGTCGCTGCGACCGGTGATGTACTCCAGCGCCTCCTCGAAGGCCTTGATGCGGTGCGGGCAGCTGATCTGATAGTTGTGGGTGGGAATGCACATCACCGTGCCCGACTCGGCGCCCTCGGCGTAGAGCCGGTCAAAGTGGCGCTTGAGCATGGTCAGGTAGTGGCGCGGCTCCACCTTGTTCACCGCGTAGACGATGGTGTCGTTCATCTCGAGCGAATAGGGCATGGAGATGAAGCGCCGCCCCGAGCGCAGGCGGATCGGCGTGGGCTGGTCGTCGTGGAACAGGTCGCAGGTATAAATGCCGCCTTCCTCGCCGAACAGCTCCTGACCCACCTCGGCGAACAGGTCGAGGGTGTGCTCGGAGTGGGACAGCGCCGGCGCCAGGTAGCCGGCGCACTTCTGCCCGGTATGACGCTGGATCGTCTCGATGCCGTCGCGAATCATCTCCCGCTCCTGGGCCTCGCTCATGCCGTAGGTGTAGCGGGTGTTGTAGATACCGTGGCTGAAGAATTCCCAGTCGCGCTCGCGGCACATCGCGACGATCTCGGGGTGGTGCTCGCACAGCGCCACCGAGAGCGACACCGAGCCGCGAATGCCGTACTTGTCGAGCAGCGCCATCTGGCGCTGGTGGCCGACCCGATTGCCATAGTCGCGAATGCTGAAGCCCGGCACCGAGGGGTGCGGCGTGGGCCACGGCTTGCGCTGGGGATTGGCCGGCGGATCGAGTTCATAGTATTCGATGTTGGGTGCCACCCAGAAGGCCACCCGAGCCCCGTTCGGCCAGGCGATCTTCGGCCGGTTCTCGTAGGGCCAGTAGTCGTAGGCGCCCAGTCTCTCTTTCAGCTCTGCCTGCATGTCAGCCTCCCCGCCGCTCAGGCCTTGTCGCTCGCGCGTGCCTCGAGCCAGGCCAGCACGTCGGCCACGTTCATCACGTCGGCGTACTTCAAGTGCAGGTCGGTGAGGTTGGCGTAGTGGTAGCTCTCGTGCTTGTCGGCCACGCACTCCATCGGCACGATGGTGCGGTAGCCCCGCGACAGACTGTCCACCGCAGTGGCGCGAATGCAGCCCGAGGTGGAACCGCCGGTGACGATCACGGTGTCGACCTGGTGCCACACCAGCAGCGACTGCAGCGGGGTCTCGAAGAAGGCCGAGGGCATACGCTTGGTATAGACCACATCGCCCTGCTCGATCTCGACCCGCTCGTCGAAGGCGGCGCGGTCGGAGCCGTACTTGATGTTCTGCAACGAATCCGGGGTGTCGGTACGCGTGCCCCATACGCCGGCATCCTCGGCGGAGTCGAGAAAGGCGACATGGGTCCATACCACCGGCCAACCGAGCTTACGGAAGCCGCGTGCCAGCTGGTTCACGTAGTCGAGCTGGTTGGGGTCGGTCTCGTAGGCAGTCTTGTAGAGATCGGTGCGGGTGTAGGCCTTCTGCGGATCGACGTTGACCAGCACCGCCTTGTTGCCGAAGCCGAACGGCACGCGCTGAGGGTTGGCCATCACCTCGAAGAAGATCTCCTTGGCGGTTTTATCGGTCGTGATCATGCGCTCTCTCCTGTGTCTTTGTCCTTGTGATCAGCGGGCGTCATACTTCTCGCCCAGCTCGAGCATCTTGCGGGTGCCGAGCACCTCGTTGAGCTGACTGAAGTCGAGCATGCGCTCACGGAAGGCATCGGTGGTGCCGTCGCGGCGCAGGGTGCCGAAGAACTGGCTCGCCATGTGGGTGAAGGCACGTACCAGAGCACCGGGGAAGATCACCAACGAGAAGCCCAGCGCTTGCAGCGCCTGGGCGTTCTGCAGCGGCGTGTCGCCCCCCTCCACCATGTTGGCCATGATCGGGATCTTGCCGCGGAACTCGGCCATGATGCTGGCGATGTCGTCGTCGCTGCGAATGCCTTCGATGAACAGCACGTCGACACCGGCCTCGCGGTAGGCATGGGCACGCTCGATGGCCCGGGCCGTACCCTCCACCGCCACTGCATCGGTGCGCCCGATGATCAGGGTCGCATCGCTCGCCCGAGCGTCCAATGCGGCCTTGAGCTTGCCCACCATCTCGCCTTGCGGCACCAGGGTCTTGCCGCGCAGGTGGCCGCAGCGCTTGGGGTAGGTCTGATCCTCGAGTTGGATGGCGTTGGCCCCGGCGCGCTCCAGCATGCGCACGCTGCGCATGACGTTCATGGCGTTGCCGAAGCCGGTGTCGCAATCCACCACCACGGAGAGCTCGGTGCGCTCGCGGATGTGCGCCATCACGTCATTGACCTCGCTGACGCTGACCAGGCCGATGTCGGGGCGGCCGAGCTGGGTGTAGGCGATGCTGGCCCCCGAGAGGTAGACGGTATCGAAGCCCGCCTCGGCGGCGAGCGAAGCGCTCAGGGCGTCATAAACGCCAGGTGCTACGACGATCTCGGGAGCGTGCAGTCTGGCCTTGAGGTCGCTGGCATCAACAGTCATGACGGGTGAATTCCTCATGTTCGGAAAGTCGGTAAGTGGTACGTCGCCCCTGTTCAGGGACGTGCCAGCGCCAGGTCGTTCCAGACCTGCTGTCGCACTATCCGGCCGTGGCGCAGCTCGAAGCGGTCGATGAAACGCACCCCGGCAAAGGGAGTGCCGTCGGGCCACTCGCCGTCGAGCTCGCCATGGCAGAACACCGCTGTGACGCCATTGCCATCACAGGTTTCCACCGCGGCGATGCGCTTGCGCACGAAGCGGTAGCGGTCGGCGGCCCAGGCCACCAGCTCTTCGAGGCGATGCATCTCGCCACTGCCCGGAAAGACCATGCTGAACTCCTCGTCGAGCAGGGCACCGGCACGCTCGAGCTCGCGCGCCTCCATTGCCGCCAGGAAGTCGCGCACGACCTCTTCGGGGGCAGCAGCAGGCTTGTTGGCAGGCATAGGGGTCTCCAGGGAAGAAGCCTTTGTCGTTGTTTGGCGCTATTCTTCGAATTGCATGGCACACAAAGTTGTCCTATGCATAATACATTTCTATGTCCACCCCGACCCTTCCGTCAAGCGCTTCATCGCAACCGACAACAATGCACAAGGATCGAACCATGAACGATACGCATGCGAATTCCGTTGGGGGCACCAAGTCCCATCGCATCTATCTGCTGCTCAAGGACGCCATTCTCAGCGGCCGGCTGGCGCCGGGGCGCAAGCTGCCCGGCGAGCTGAAACTGGCCGAGCAGTACGGTGTGTCGCGGGTCACGGTCCGGCGCGCCATGCAGGCGCTCAACGAAGCGGGACTGGTGGCACGCAAGCCCGGACTCGGCACCGTGGTGCTGGAGCAGCCGCTGGATGCCACGGTGATGACCGCCAGCGTCGCCAACCTGCTGCCCAACATGGTCAAGATGAGCAAGGCCTCACGGGTACGGCTGCTGGAGTTCTGCTACGCCAAGCCGCCGGAGCCGGTGCGCGAGAGCCTGGGGCTGCGTGAGGGCGACAAGGTGCAGCGCTCGATTCGCGTGCGCATGGCCGATGGCAAGCCGTTCTCCTACCTGGTGACCCACGTGCCGGAGTACATCGCGCTGCACTACAACGAAGCCGATCTGTCGCAAACGCCACTGTTCGCCCTGCTCGAGCGCAGCGGCGTGAAGGTCGACCACGCGGCTCAGACCATCTCAGCCACCCTGGCCACCCACGAGGTGGCCGAGGCACTGGAGGTCTCGGTGGGCTCGCCGCTGATCTCGCTGACCCGAGTGGTATACGACGAAGAGGGCCGCGGCGTGGAGCATCTCGACGCGCTCTACCGCCCCGACCGCTACCGCATTCAGATCGATCTCAACCGCACCGGTGACGAAGCGGCACGCTACTGGGAACCGATGGCGCCGGAACCCCAGCAGGCGGAAGCGGAGCAGCAGGCATGAGCGTAACGCAAACCAAATGTGCTATTTTTAATACATTTAAATAACAGTCAAAAATACATTTGACCTGTGATATCGGTCTGGGATAGATGTATTTGGACAAGAATGACACAACCCCGTTGAAGCGACCGACATGACAATGCCAACGACCCTGTTCGACAAGGTGTGGGATGCCCACGAGATTCTGCGCGGCGAAAGCGGCCAGAGCCTGCTGTGGATCGACCGCCATTTCGTGCACGAGGGCTCCTTCCATGCCTTCAACAAGCTGCACGAACGCGAGCTGTCGGTGACGCGTCCCGATCTGACCTTCGGCATCGCCGACCACTACGTGCCGACCCTGACCCGTCGGCTCGATGCCATCGGCGACGCCAAGGTGCGCGGCATGATCGAGCAGTTGGCCGACAACACCCGCAAGCACGGCATCACTCTGTTCGGCCTCGACGACCCGCGCCAGGGCATCGTGCACGTGCTCGGCCCCGAGCAGGGCCTGACCCAACCCGGGTTGCTGATGGTGTGCGGCGACAGCCACACCTCCACCCACGGCGCCTTCGGCAGCATCGCCTTCGGTATCGGTGCGTCGGAAGTGGCCCACGTGCTGGCGACCCAGACTCTGTGGCAGAGCCGCCCCAAGAAGATGCGCCTAACCGTCGAGGGCGAGCTGGCACCGGGCATCACCGCCAAGGACATCGCGCTGACCTGGATCGCCCGCCTGGGGGCCGACGGCGCCCGGGGCTACGCCATCGAATACGCCGGCAGCGCCATTCGCAGTCTGTCGATGGAAGCGCGCCTGACGCTGTGCAACCTCTCCATCGAGGGCGGCGCCCGCTGCGGCATGATCGCCCCCGACTCGACCACCTTCGATTATCTGCGCGGTCGCCCCTTCGCCCCGCGGGGGGAGCAATGGGAACAGGCGCTGGCTTACTGGCAGACGCTGAAGAGCGACGATGGCGCCCATTTCGACCGCGAAGAGACGCTCGCCGCCGCCGAGATCGCCCCCACCGTTACCTGGGGCGTCTCGCCGGAAGAAGCCCTGCCCATCGATGCCCGCGTACCCGACCCGGCCGACCAGCGCGATACCGGCAAGGCGCGGCAGCTGCGCGACAGCCTCGACTACATGGGCCTCGCTCCCGGCCAGAAGCTGACCGACATCGTCATCGACCGGGTCTTCATCGGCTCCTGCACCAACGCGCGCCTGGAGGACCTGCGCGCCGCGGCCGCGGTATTGCGCGGCCGTCGCAGCCGGGTGCCGGGCATCGTCTCGCCAGGCTCCACCCAGGTGAAGCGCCAGGCCGAAGCCGAGGGGCTGGATGCCGTGTTCCGCGAGGCGGGCCTTGAGTGGCGTGAGTCCGGCTGCTCCATGTGCGTGGGCATGAACGGCGATCTGGTGCCGCCCGGCGAGCGCTGCGCCTCCACCACCAACCGCAACTTCAAGGGCCGCCAGGGGCCGGGCGCCAGAACCCATCTGATGTCGCCGGCCATGGTGGCCGCGGCAGCCGTGGCCGGCCGCCTGGCCGACGTACGCCAGCTGTGACAGGAGCCGAGTGATGGAACCGATCAAGATCATAGACGCCCCGGCCTGTCCGCTGCCGCTGGCCAATGTGGATACCGACCAGCTGATTCCGGCGCGCTTCATGAAGGAGCCGCGTAGCGTCGGCTACGGGCGCTTCCTGCTCCATGACCTGCGCCACGACGAAAGCGGCCGACCGGTCGAGGATTTCATCCTCAACCACCCGCAGGCGGGTGAGGCGGAAACTCTGGTGGCAAGGCGCAATTTCGGCGCCGGCTCATCACGCGAGGCCGCCGTCTATGCGCTGGTGGACTTCGGCTTTCGCTGCGTGATCGCGCCGAGCTTCGGCGACATCTTCGCCTCCAATGCGGTCAACAACGGCCTGCTGCCGGCCACGGTCAGCGAGGCTGACGCCGAGACACTGCTTGCCGCGCTGGGAGAAGCCCCTGGAGCGCTGCACGTCGACTTGGAAGCGCAGCGCATCACCATCGGCGAGCTGAGCGTCGCCTTCACCATCGCCCCGATCTGGCGTACCAAGCTGCTCAACGGCTGGGACGACATCGACCTGACCCGGCAGCACGCCGAGGAGATCGAACGCTTCGCCACCCGCTATGCCAGCCAACGGCCCTGGCTCGATGCCGGGCCGCCACCGCTGATCACACGGGGCTGACTGGCCTCCGGCCCCAGGACCAAAGACAAGACCGCAAGACAACCAACGCTGAAGATTGAAAGGAGAACAACTATGAACAAGCCTCTCATCGCTTCCCTGGGCCTCGCTGCCCTGGTCGCTTCCGGCCAGACCCTGGCCGTGGAGCGCATCACCGCCGTCCACGCCTTTCCGCCGTCGCTGATTTATACCCAGAGCTTCCTCGAGTTCGTCGACAAGGTGAACGAGCGCGGCGAAGGCGTGGTTCAGATCAATGTACGTGGCGGCCCCGAGGTGATCGGCCTCTCCGAGCAGCCCGACGCGGTACGCAACGGGGTGGTCGACATGGCCTACACCGCGGCCAGCTTCTATGCCGGCACCGTGCCCGAGCGCGACGCCATGGTGGCCTCCAACACCAACGCCATCTATGCCCGTGAGAACGGCGGCATCGACCTGCTCAACCAGATCCACCAGGACAAGATGGGGGTCTACTACCTGGGCTGGTTCGACAGCGGCGTGAGCTACAACCTCTACACCATCAACGAACCGCGCCTGGACAGCGAGGGCAACCTCAGCGTTTCCGGCATGACCCTGCGCAGCAACCCGGTGTACGACGCCTTCTTCCAGGACTACCTGGGCGCCCAGCCGATCAGCCTGCCCACCACCGACGTCTACTCGGCGCTGGAGCGCAACGTGGTCAACGCCACCGGCTGGACCCAGATCGGCCTCAAGGACCTCAATTGGGACCGCTTCCTCAACTACCGCATCGATCCCGACTTCTTCTCCACCGACATGGGCGTGATCGTCAATCTGGACAGCTGGAACGGCCTGAGCGAGGAAGCCCGCGAGATCCTGCAGGAAGTGGCCATCGAGCACGAGCGTGCCAGTGCCGAGCGTTTCGAAGTGCTGGCCGAGGAGCAGCAGGCCGAGCTGGAAGCCGACGGCATGCAGGTCTTCCGTCTGGAAGGCGAGGCCGGCGAGCGCTTCTCCGAGGCCGCGCGCGAAGCCACCTGGGAGCGCATGCGCCGCCAGATGGAGCGTCACCCCATGGGTCTCGAGCACTACGACGAGCTGATCGAGAAGTTCAACGACCTGTAAGCGCGGGGGCCGGTCGCCAGCGACCGGCCCACTACTGCTGCTCGTCGTCGGTTCGTTCGGCCCTTTTCATCGCGCCCGGGGAGGCTTATGCGATACGCCAGTCGTGCTTACCTGCTGTTGCTCAACGGCATGGCCCTCGCTGCCGCCATCATGCTGGTGTGGCTGATGGTCGCCATCGTGCTCTCGGTGGTGATCCGCAACCTGGGGCTGCAGCCCTCGGCGTGGTTCTTCCTCTCCACCGAATACGCCATGTTCTACCTGACCCTGCTGGGCGCCCCCTGGCTAGTGCGCCACAAGGGGCACGTGCACATAGAACTGCTCACCTCGATCCTCTCGCCCATGGCCCTGCAGGTGGTTAGCCGCCTGGTGGCCCTGCTGTGCGTGGCGGTGTGCGTGGTGCTGGCCTGGAAGGGCTATGACCTGGTGTCGATGAACATTGCGCGCAACGACTACGACGTGCGCGCCTTCTTCGTGCCCAAGTGGATTCTCACCATCGCCTACCCGGTGTGCTTTTCCATGATGGCCATCGAATTCGCCCGCTTCGTGGTCGGGCGCGACATCCTTCACAGCGGCGAAGCGGGGATCAAGGAATAATGGAATGGTATCTGGCCCTGGCCTTTCTGCTGGCCCTGATTCTTGGCTTCATGGCCATCGGTACGCCGATCGCCCTGGCCTTTCTCGCCGCCAACGTGATCGGTGCCTGGCACTTCATGGGCGGCCAGAACGGTCTCATCCAGCTGCTCAACAACGGCTTCGGCGCGCTCTCCAGCTTCAACCTGGTGCCGATCCCGCTGTTCCTGCTGATGGGTGAGCTGTTCTTCCGCACCGGCCTGGGCATGCGCATGTTCAATGCCATCGACCAACTGATGGGCAAGGTGCCCGGCCGGCTCTCCTACGTCACCGTGGTGGGCGGTACCGGTTTCTCGACCTTGAGCGGCTCCTCGATGGGCTCCACCGCGCTGATGGGCTCGCTGCTGGTGCCGGAGATGGAGCGCCGCGGCTACCAGAAGCGCATGGCCATCGGCCCGATCCTGGGCACCGGGGGGCTGGCCATCATCATTCCCCCCTCGGCGCTGGCGGTGCTGCTGGCCACCCTGGCCAAGGTCGATATCGGCGCGCTGCTGATCGCCGGTATCATGCCCGGCCTGGTGCTGGCCGGGTTCTATATTGCCACCATCTGGATCCAGACCCGGCTCGATCCGGACGCGGCCCCCAATTACGAACTCGAACCAGTGCCGCTCAAGCAGAAACTGCTGCTGGTGCTCACCGACATCCTGCCGATGATCAGCGTGATGATCTTCATCGTCGCGCTGATGCTGCTGGGCTTCGCCACCCCCTCCGAGGCGGCGGCCTTCGGCGCCCTGGGTGCCATCGTGCTGGCGGTGATCTTTCGCTGCATGACCTGGGAGGCATTCAAGCTCTCGGTGATCGGCGCGCTGAAAGTCACCCTGATGGCCTACCTGATCGTGTTCGGCTCGGCCACCTTCAGCCAGCTGCTGGCCTTCTCCGGCGCTTCCAGCGGGCTGATCCAGTGGGCCACCAGCTTCGAGTTGGCGCCGATCCTGATGCTGCTGGCGATGTTCGCCGTGCTGCTGGTGCTCGGCACCTTCATGGAGCAGATCTCGATCATGATGCTCACGGTGCCGTTCTTCTTCCCGTTGGCCCAGGTACTCGGCTTCGACCCCATCTGGTTCGGCATCATCATGCTGCTGGCGCTGGAGATCAGCTTCTCCACGCCGCCGCTGGGACTGCTGCTGTTCGTGATGAAGGGTGTGGCGCCAAAGGGCACCACCATGCGCGAGATCTACGCCGCGGCGATCCCCTACATTCTCTGCTCGATGCTATTGGTTGCGCTGCTGATCGTGTTCCCCGGCATCGCCACCTGGCTGCCCGGGATGATCAACTAGCGGAAAGCAGATTCCGCCACTTGCTGAGCCCGTTCGGCCATATCAGGACAAAACGCGGCTCAGCGAAGCGACGGATCCATGAAGACCCGGGCAAACTGCCTGAACTGGTCGAGATGATCGCGACAGATGGCGAAAACCACCTGCCAGTTAACGGCTTCGTAGTTGTGAACCACGATGTTGCGGAAGCCGACCGATTTTCTCATGTCATCGGCCAGCGCACGGCTGATCACATCTCGCTCGGCAAGTACATCGAAGCTTTGCCCCATGGTGATAGGAGACGTCAGCTCGTGGTGCTCCGCGATCCAGTGTGCCGCTATGTCCACGCAGAGCTGAACGGCACGGGTCAGGTTCAGCGCCAGGATATCCTGAGCATCGAGATCCGCTTCCAAGGCCTCGACGCTGCTCGGGCAGCGGCTTTCGAGCCGCATGACGCAACGCCGCAGCGACTCCAGCTTCTGGTTGATCAGGAGTTGATCCATGCCGCCTGCCTCGCCTTGAGGATTCTCTGCTGCAATGGCACGAAATCCTCGTTGTCGATGATGTTGCGGTAGACCAGGCGGGCCCATGCCGAATCGCTGCCTTGCAGGCGTACTCCCGAGGTGACGATCTGCGTCAGCAGCGGCTGGCCGGCCGTCTTGAGATCGACCAGATCCACAGGGCGGGAGCACGCCAGGGCCAACGCCTCGATGAGGGCGATCTTCTTGTCGCTGGTCAGCGGGTGGCGAGCCTCCACCGCAAGGTCGAGGTCGCTGTCGGGCCTGGCGCGCCCCTTGGCAAGCGAGCCGAACAGCACGACCTGCTCGATCTCTTCGAACGGCGCAAGCGCCCGTAGGATCGACTGGTGAAGCTCAGTGTCATCACGACGATGCGTGGAAGGCATGTCACGACCTCGAAACGTCAGTTACGACCAGTGTACCCCCAAGCGCCGATACCGTGCATGAAAGCCTACGGAATCCGTCGATGACCTGGGTGCAGTCCCTTATCAAGTCACCGCCCCGCGCTGCTGAAAGCGCGGCGCCAGGTACTCGCCTTCGCTCAGCACTTCGCGCAGATGCTGCGCCGCCTGCCAGACGTCCTCATGGCTCAGGTAGAGCGGCGCGAAGCCGAAGCGCATCAGCCCCGGCTCGCGGTAGTCGCCGATCACGCCGCGCTCGATCAGCGCCTGGACGATGGCATAGCCGTGTTCTCTTTCCACCAACCCTACCTGACTGCCGCGCTGCGCCTCGTCCGGGGTGATGTCACTGATGCCGTGCTCTTCGAGGCAGCCGGCCAGCGACTCGCGAAACAGCTCGATCAAGCGCTGGCTCTTGCGCCGCAGTTGAGCGAGGTCCACCTCCTGCCACAGCGCCAGCGACGCTTCCAAGGCAGCAAAGGCCAGCGGCGAGTGGGTGCCGGTACGAAAGCGCGAGATGCCCGGCGCAGGGGTATAGTCGGCCTCGAAGGCGAACGGCGCCGCATGACCCAGCCAGCCCGACAGCGGCTGCCAGCCCTGCTGCTGGCAGTCGCGGCGCACGTAGAGGAAGGCCGGCGCGCCGGGGCCGCCATTGAGGTACTTGTAGGTGCAGCCCACCGCGTAGCGCACGCCGCAGGCGGCGAGGTCGACGAGCATCGCGCCGGCCGAGTGGGCCAGGTCCCAGATCACCTCGGCGCCGCTGGCATGCACCTGGCGGGTGATCGCCGCCATGTCGCGCAGGCGCCCGGTGCGATAGTGCACGTGGCTGAGCACCACCGCCGCCACCCGCTCGTCGAGATAGGCATCCAGCGCCTCGCCCTCAGGCACCACCCGATGCTCGAAGCCGCCGAAGCGACAGAAGCCCTGGGCGATGTAGCCGTCGGTGGGGAAGTTGCCGCCTTCGCTGAGGATCACCGGCCGCGCCCGGCTCTGTCCTTCAGTGCCTCTTTGCCCTTCGGTGATATAGCCCAGCAGCTTGAAGATGTTGTGGGTGATGGTGTCGGTCACCAGCACCTCGCCCGGCCCGGCTCCCAGCAGCGGCGCCAGCCGGTCGCCAAGCCGCTCCGGCGCATCGAACCAGCCCTGGTTCCAACCCTGGATCAGCGAGTCGCGCCACTGCGACATCAGGCCGTCGACGGCGGCCACGGCAGCGCTGGGCTGGGCGCCCAGGGAGTTGCCGTCGAGATAGATCGTGCCTTGCGGCAGGGTGAAGCGGCTTCTGAAGGTGGCCAGCGGGTCCTGGCGGTCCAGCTCGCGAACGTCATCGAGAGTCAGGGGCATGGTCGGCTCCAGCACAAGGAGAAAACGGAATCGGGAAAGCGCTTGTCAGCTCGCGTAGCTATCAAGCCAGCTCGCGCAGAAGGGCCCGCACCGGCGAGGCATCGGCCCCGGCCAGCTTCAGCGGCAGGGCGATCAGCTCATAATGGCCCGGCGGCACCGCATCCAGCACCAGCCCTTCGAGAATCGCCATACCGTGCTGGTGCACCCGCCAATGCGCCAGCAGCTTGCTGTCCACCTCGGGGTCGAGCGAAGGACTATCCACGCCGATCAACCGCGCGCCGCGCTCGGCCAGCAGGTCGATGCTCTCCGGCGCGATGGTGGTGAAGTCACTGCGCCAGTGCTCATGGGGAAAATGCTCCCAGGTGCGCAGCAACACCCGCTCGACGCGCGGCGGCAGCACGGGCAGCAGATGCTCGGGCTCGACCCTCGGCGCGGCATGGCGCATGTCCAGCACCACGCATAGGCCAAGGTAGGTGGTGAGTTCCACCTCGTCGATGGCCCTGCCATCGGCGGCGTAGTGGCTGGGCGCGTCGGCATGGGTGCCGGTGTGGGTGGAGAGCGTCAGGCGCGAGACGTTGACCGGGCACTGTCCGTCGAGCACCCAGGTCGGCTCATGGGCAAAAGGGGTATCGCCGGGCCATACCGGCATGTCGGCACGCAGCGGCTGGGAGATGTCATAGAGTCGGCTCATGAGGCGCCCTCCTCCAGCGTGGTGCGCACCGACCACAGCTCGGGGAAGAACTGCAGGTCCAGCGCCTTGGCGAGATAGGAGGCCCCGCCGGTGCCACCGGTGCCGGGCTTCTGTCCGATGATGCGCTCCACCGTCTTGAGGTGGCTGAAGCGCCACTGGTGGAAGTGGTACTCGGTATCGACGAGCTTTTCGGCCAGTTCGTAGAGCTCCCAGTAGCGGCCGGTATCGCGGTAGATATCCGCCCAGGCCTGCTCCACCTCGTCACAGGGCCGATAGGGCTCCGACCAGTCCCGCGCGATGACCGACTCGGGAAGTGCGAAGCCGCGCCGGGCCAGCAGCTGCAGGCTGATGTCGTAAAGGCTCGGAGCGTGGAGTACCTTGCTGAGGCGCCGGTAGCGCTCGGGATGGCGACGGTGCACTTCGATCATCGCCGCATTCTTGTTGCCGAGCAGGAACTCCAGCTCGCGATACTGGAACGACTGGAAGCCCGAACTCTGGCCGAGGCTGTCACGAAAGCGCGCGTAGTCGGCGGGAGTCATGGTCACCAGCACCTCCCAGGCATTGATCATCTGCGCCTGGATTCGCGCCACCCGGGTGAGCATCTTGAACGCCGGGCGCAAGCGGTCGGATGCGATGTGTGCCGCGGCGGCGTGGGCCTCGTGCAGGCACTGCTTGAGCCACAGCTCCGAGACCTGATGGATGACGATGAACAGCATCTCGTCATGCTCCGCGGTACCCGGCCGCTGGGCCGACAGCAGCGGCCCCAGCTGCAGGTAATCGCCATAGCTCATCGGCTGGTCCCAGTGCACCCCCTCCTGCGAGAGGTCCACGCTGGTGCTGCGTGCCTGCCCTTCCTTCCGCTTGGCCATGGTCGCCCTCCTTCGTCGTCTTTCCGTCAGTTTACGAAGGTGTCGAAGACATTTAAATTTGATAAAAAGACGGCTTTCCATGAAATAAAATAATATGACAACGCGACTCAGCACCCGCCAGATGCAGATGATGGTGGCCATCGCCGATGCCGGCAGCATCTCCGACGCAGCCGTTCAGCTCGGCCTGACCCAATCGGCGCTCAGCCACCGGCTCAAGGAGGCGGAACGGCTGCTGGGCGCCCTGCTCTTCACCCGCGGCCAGCGCCGGCTCAACCCGACCTCCGCCGGCAAGCGCCTGCTGCACGCCGCCCGCGGTGTGCTGGCGGAACTGGAGCGGGCCGAACAGGACATTCAGCGTCTGGCGGTGGGGGTCGAACAGGTGGTACGGGTGGGCGTCGAGGCGTGCGGCGGCTACCACTGGCTACCGACCGCCCTGGCCGCCTTCAACCGCAGCCACCCCCATATCGGCGTGGAAATCGTCCCGGATGTCTCGCTGGAACCCTGCCGCGCGCTCAGGCGCGGCCATGTGGACCTGGCGCTGGTGGCAGGCAGCCATCCGCCCATCGGCTTCGATACCACGGTGCTGAAGCACGACGAGCTGCGTCTGGCGGTGCGCCACGACCACTCGCTGGCCCGCCAGGCATGGGTCGGCGCCGAAGACGTCGCCGCCGAGCCCTATGTCGCCTATCACACCACCCCGGAGAAGGGGCGCGAATACGAACAGCTGTTCAGCCCTGCCGGCGTGCTGCCGGCCAGGGTGATCAGCGCCGGGGTGACCGAGGCCGTGCTGAGCCTGGTGCGTCACGGCCTGGGGGTCAGCGTTTTACCGGCCTGGACGCTGGAGCCACATCTGACCACGGGCGATCTGGCCTCGCTGCGCCTCACCGAACAGGGGCTCTACCTGAACTGGTATCTGGTCATGCGCCAGGGCGAAGCCGAGGGCTCGGCGGCAGAGGCCCTGGCACATACGCTGCAGGCCGTCATTACAGGTCGCCGAGAGTGCGAGTAAGGCACCGCCTCAGGTCCCGCAGAAGGTGCGGAACACCCGCTCAGTGGGCTCGGCCGGCCGCATGTACTCCTCGCGCCCGGGCTGGTCGTCGAACGGGTGGGTGATGATATCGAGCAGGGTCTCGAAGGGGCCGTAGTCGTTTTCGTCCATGGCCGCGGTCAACGCCTGCTGCACGCGGTGGTTGCGCGGGATGAAGGCCGGGTTGGCCAAACGCATGCGCTGCGCCCGTTCGCTCTCGCCCTGCTCTTCCTGAGCAAGACGCTCGCGCCACTCCTCCAGCCAGCCGGCAATCTCCTCGGGGCGTTCGAACAGCTCGACCAGCGAGGCTTCCGCCGCAGCGCTCTCGGCAACGTCCGCCAGCCGACGGAAAGTCAGGGTGAAGTCGGCACGGCCACGGTGCATGGCCGCCAACAGCGACTCGATCAGCGCCTTGTCGCCGGGCTTCTCGCTGGTCAGGCCGAGCTTGGCACGCATGACCGCCAGCCACTCCCGTTCGTACTGCTCCGGGAAGCGCTGCAACAGCTCGGTGGCCCGCTCCACCGCGCGCTCGCTGTCGTCATCGATCAGCGGCAGCAAGGTCTCGGCCAGCCGCGCCAGGTTCCACTGGGCGATCCACGGCTGGTTGGAGTAGGCGTAGCGCCCGCCCTCGTCGATGGAGCTGAACACCATCTTCGGGTCGTACTGCTCCATGAAGGCGCAGGGGCCGAAGTCGATGGTCTCGCCGGAAATCGAGGTGTTGTCGGTGTTCATCACGCCATGAATGAAGCCCACGCCCATCCACTTGGCGATCAGCGCCGCCTGGCGCGCCTGTACCGCTTCCAGCAGGCCCAGATAGCGCTCGCCGTCCTGGCGTGACTCAAGCGCCGGATAGTGACGCTCGATGACGTGCCCGGCCAGCTCGCGTACGCCGTCGATATCGCCGCGGGCGGCGAAGTACTGGAAGGTGCCGACGCGGATATGACTGGAGGCGACCCGGGTGAGAATGGCCCCGGGCTCCGGAATGCCGCGCATGACCCGCTCGCCGGTGGTCACCGCGGCCAGCGCCCGGGTAGTGGGGATGCCCATGGCGTGCATCGCCTCGCTGACCAGATACTCGCGCAACACCGGCCCCAGAGGCGCCCGGCCATCGCCGCCGCGGGAGAACGGGGTGCGCCCCGCTCCCTTGAGCTGGATGTCGCGCAGCCCACCGTCGCGGTCGGTCACCTCGCCCAGCAGCACCGCACGGCCATCGCCCAGCTGCGGCACGAAGCCGCCGAACTGATGCCCAGCATAGGCCTGGGCCAGCGGCTCGGCGCCGTGGGGCACCACGTTGCCGGAGAACCATACCGCCGCCTCTTCGGCATCGAAGGCAGCGAGGTCGAAGCCCAGCGCCTCGGCCAGCGGCCGATTGAAGGCCACCAGGTGCGGCTCACGCACGGGCACCGGCTCGAAGTGGGCGTAGAAGCGTTCCGGCAGGCGGGCATAACGCAGAGTGAACGGGGGAAACATGGTAACTCCAGCAGTCTTCATGCCGCTCACTGTAGGCGCGGGGGCGGCGAAAATCGAGCGCCGTTGCCCCCCCTTATAAGGGACTGGTCACGAGCGACTCGTTACGAGCGGCTAGCCGGTAGCGGAAACCGGTCGCTCGAACTCGCGAATGCTGGCCACGAAGTCGCTGAAGCGCTCGCCCTGGATCAGCACGTGATCGCGCAGGGCATGTTCCGCTGCCGCCGGGTCGCCCGCTTCGATGGCTGCCACCACGTCCCGATGCTCGCGCAGCGAGCTGTGCATGCGCTGGCGAACCTTCAACTGCAAGCGACGATAAGGCTTGAGCCGCTGCTTTAGCTGGCGCGCCTCACCGAGCAGAAAGGTGTTGTGGCTGGCCCGGTAGATGCAGTCGTGGAAGGCCTCGTTCTCGTAGTAGTACTCGTCGGTGTCTCCGGCCCGAGCGGCCGCCTCGCAGCGCTCAAGTGCATCACGCAGCTCGGCGAGCTCGGCATCGCTGATGCGCCGCGCCGCCAGGCGCCCGCACATGGCCTCCAGCTCCGCCATCACCTCGAACATCTCGATCAGCTGATCGATGCCCACCTTGGCCACGAAGGTGCCCTTCTTGGGCGAGACCGTCACCAGCCCGCTGGCGACGAGTTGCTGGATCGCTTCACGTATCGGGGTACGGGAAACATTGAACTCCCGGCCCAACGCCTCCGGGTCCAGCCTTTCGCCGGGCAGCCGGCGACCGTTGATGATGTCGTTCTCCAGCGAGTCGCGCAGGCGCTGTGCATTGGAGCGCTTGGTGCTGGTCATGGCCACCTCCTCGGTCGCGGCATTCAAGAGCGGGTCTTTTTACTGTAACGGATTTGACACGAGTATATACAACGTCTATTGAAGTATACATCATCACGCCTGATGGATATAAAAACGACACTTCAGTACAACAACAATCCCAAGGAGACGCCCAATGCAACGCCACACCCTAGCTACCCTGGCCGCGACGCTCGGCCTGGCCCTCGCCTTCAGCAGTGCCGCTGCCGCCAACACCGTACTGCGCGCCTCGCACCAGTTCCCCGGTGGTCAAGGTGATGTCCGCGACGAGATGGTGCAGCTGATGGCCCGCCAAGTGGCAGAAGCCGATGTGGGGCTCGAGATTCAGGTCTACCCCGGTCAGTCGCTGTTCCGTGCCAACGAGCAGTGGGGCGCGCTGGTACGCGGCCGCCTGGATCTGACCCTGCTGCCGCTGGATTACGCCAGCGGCCGCCATCCGGAGTTTTCCGCCACCCTGATGCCGGGCCTGGTGCGCAACCACGAACACGCCGCGCGCCTCAACGAGTCCGAGTACATGGACATGATCAAACAGGTGATCATGGACAACGGTGCCCGAGTGCTGGCCGACAGCTGGCTCGCCGGCGGCTTCGCCTCCAGCGAGCAGTGCATCACCGCCCCCGACACCGTGCGCGGCCAGAACATCCGCGCCGCCGGCCCGGCCTTCGAGCAGATGCTGCAGGCGGCAGGCGCCTCCATCGCCTCGATGCCCTCTTCCGAGGTTTATACCGCCATGCAGACCGGCGTGCTGGATGCCGCCAACACCTCGTCGATGTCGTTCATCTCCTTCCGCCTCTACGAACAGGTGGAGTGCCTGACCGAACCGGGCGATTTCGCGCTGTGGTTCATGTACGAGCCGATTCTCATCTCGGAGCAGGTGTGGCAGCGCCTCAACGAGGAGCAGCAAGCCGCGCTGATGGAAGCCGGCAAGGCCGCCGAGGAGTTCTTCGCCGCCGAGGCCGCGGCCATCGACGCCAAGATGGTCGAGGTCTACGAGCAGAACGGCATCGAGGTGGTGCGCATGAGCGAGGAGGACTACAACGCCTGGATCGAGATCGCCCGTGAGACCTCCTACAAGAACTTTGCCGAAAACGTACCCAATGGCCAGGCCATCATCGACGCGGCCCTCGCCGTCGATTGAGGCCCAGCTCTTCCCAGTGAGTCGGGCCACCCGCCACGGGTGGCCCCCGTTTCGAACCCCGGGAGGACTACACGGCCATGGCCCACTCTCAATCCCTTGCTCAACGATCCGGTGTCATCGGCGGCTATATCCGCCTGATGGACACCCTGTCACGCGCCAGCGCCTACCTGGCGGCCGTGCTGTTCATCGCCGGCGTGGTGGTGATCTGTCAGATGGTCTTCATTCGTTACGTGCTCGGCATGAGCACCAGTTGGCAGACCGAGTTCACGGTGTTCTCCGTTACCGGCGCCATGCTGATGGGTAGCCCCTATGTGCTGATGACCGGCGGCCACGTGGCCATCACCATTCTGCCCGACGCCCTGGGTGGCACGGCACGCAAGATCATGCGCCTGGTAGCCGCGCTGATCGGTCTGGCCTTCTGCGCGGCGCTGGCCTATGCCTCCTGGGTCTACGTGATCGAGGCCTACCAGTACAACTGGCGCACCGGCACCGTGTGGAACCCGCGGCTGTGGCCGGGACTGATGCCGATGGCGGTGGGCACCAGCCTGCTCACGCTGCAGTACGTCGCCGAAATCCTGCGCGGGGAGGTGTGAACATGGATCCGATCACCATGGGCATCATCGTCGCCATCGCGCTCATCGTGTTGATGGCCATCGGCACACCCATCGCCTTCGCCCTGGGCGGCGTGTCGCTGCTGGCGCTGATGTACGACCGCGGTCTGCCGGAGCTGATCTACTTCGGCGAGACCTTCTTCGACCGCATCGCCGAATTCGGCTTCGTCGCCATCCCCATGTTCATCCTGATGGGCGCCGCCGTGGCTTCCTCGCCTACCGGCCGCGACCTCTACCGCTCGCTGGACCTGTGGATGGGCCGTCTGCCGGGTGGGCTCGCCGTTTCCAACATCGGCGCCTGCACCATCTTCTCGGCGCTCTCCGGCTCGTCGCCGGCCACCTGTGCCGCCATCGGCAAGATGGGCATTCCCGAGATGCGCACCCGCGGCTATCCCGACGGTGTGGCCGCGGGCTGTATCGCCGCTGGCGGCACGCTCGGCATCCTGATCCCGCCCTCGGTGACCATGATCATCTACGGCATCTCCACCGAGACCTCCATCGGCCGCCTGTTCATGGCGGGAGTGTTGCCCGGGCTGATGCTGGCCGGTCTGTTCATGATCTGGACCATGATCGCCTGCCGCCTGGCCGGAGGTTACGCCAACCCCATGGCTCAGGCCGCGGCCCAGGTGAAGCAGAACATCAAGGCCAACGTCGACACCAACCTCAAGGCTCTGGTGCGGGTAGTGCCCTTCCTGCTGGTGATTGCCGGCATCCTGTTCGCCCTCTACGGCGGTGTGGCCACGCCCTCCGAGGCGGCAGGGGTCGGTGCCTTCCTCTGCGTGGCGCTGGCGGTGCTGATCTACCGCATGTGGCAGGTCAAACCGGTCAAGCTGATCATGCGCGACTCCCTGCGCGAGAGCGTGATGATCATGCTGGTCATCGCCACCGCCGAAGTGTTCGCCTACGCCCTCTCCTCGATGTTCATCACCCAGACCGTGGCCGCCGCCATCGCCAACATGGAAGTGAATCGCTGGGTGCTGATGGGCATCATCAACCTGTTCCTGCTCGTCGCCGGCTTCTTTCTGCCACCGGTGGCGGTGATCGTGATGACCGCACCGATCCTGCTGCCGATCATCCTGGCCGCCGATTTCGATCCCTACTGGTTCGCGGTGATCCTGACCATCAACCTGGAGATCGGCCTGATCACCCCACCGGTGGGCCTGAACCTGTTCATCATCAAGGGCATCGCACCGGACATCTCGCTGCGCAACATCCTGCTGGGCAGTCTGCCTTACGCCCTGTGCATGGTGCTCGGCATCGTCCTGCTGTGCTTCTTCCCGGGCATCGCCCTGTGGCTGCCCAACCTGATCATGGGCTGACGGAGAGCCGATATGAACATGACGTTCCTGCAGGAGCTGTTCAACAGCATCACCCAGCGCGACGCGCGCTTGTGGCGGCGCCAGGGCGAGGCCGGCATGCCCGACCACGACCAGGTGCTCGCCGCCTGCCGGGCGCTGCTGGAGAGCGACGGTGAGGCCTCGAGCATCAGCCTGGCCAGTCGCGCGCTTTCCATGTACAACCGCCTGACGCTGGAGGAGCGCACCCGCTTCTTCGAGGGGCTTGCCAGCGAGTTCGCCGCCGATCCGGCGCGCATCGACCAGGCCTACGAGGCCTACCGCGAACAGCGCGACAATTCCCGCCTGCAAGCCCTGTTCGATGCCTGCGAACCGCGCCGCCAGGAGCTGTTCCGGCGCCTCAACCTGGCCACCAACGGCACCTACGAACTGGTGCGCATGCGCGAGGGCTTGCTGACACTGCTGCACGATCGGAGCGGCGACAAGCAGGAGCTCGCCGCCATCGACGCCGACTTCGCCCACCTGTTCGGCTCCTGGTTCAATCGCGGCTTCCTGGTGCTCAAGCGCATCGACTGGAACACACCGGCCTCGATTCTGGAGAAGATCATTCGCTACGAAGCAGTGCACGAGATTCGCGACTGGGACGATCTGCGCCGCCGCCTCGACGCCCGCGACCGGCGCTGCTTCGCCTTCTTTCATCCCGCCATCGGCGACGAGCCGCTGATCTTCGTCGAAGTGGCGCTGTGCCGGGGCCTACCCAACCGCATCCAGCCCATCCTCTCGGGAGAGCGCAGCGACGAGCGCGACATCGACGACCCCGAAGCCGCCGATGCCGCCGCCTTCTTCGGCATCAGCAACTGCCAGACCGGCCTGCGCGGCATCTCCTTCGGCAACTTTCTGATCAAACAGGTGGTCCAGGAACTGAAGCTGGAACTGCCCCAGCTCAAGCACTTCGTCACGCTTTCGCCGGTGCCGGGCTTTGCCGCCTGGCTCGGCGAGCGGCGTGACGACGAGGTTCTGCCCGACGAGCTGCGCCAGCTGCTGCACGAGCTGGACGCCCCCGACTGGCATCTCGACCCGGCTCACAGCGAGCGCCTCGCGGCGGTGGTCAAGCCGCTTGCCGCCCGCTATCTGGTCGAGGAGAAGAACGCCCGCGGCCTGCCGCTCAACCCGGTGGCCCGCTTCCACCTCGGCAACGGCGCCGAGCTGCATCGCATCAACTGGCTCGGCGACATCTCACCCAAGGGCTTGAAGCAGGCCGCAGGACTCATGGTCAACTACCTCTACGTACTCGACGACATCGAGCGCAACCACGAGAACTACACCGCCAACGCCACGGTGGTATGTTCCAATGCAGTTCGCGATCTCAATCGCCGCGCCAGGAAAATGGCCAAAGGAGAGCCTGCCAAATGAGTCACAACCTCTTCGAAACTTTCGCCGCCCGCATGCGCGACCGTAGCGACGCCGACTTCATCACCACCCGTGAAGGTCGGCGCTACTCCTACCGCGATGCTCTGGACGCCAGCGCCCGCCTGGCCGGTGCGTTGAAAGCGCTGGGCGTGGCCCCCGGCGACCGCGTTGCGGTGCAGGTCGACAAGAGCCCAGAGGCGATCCTGCTCTACCTCGCCTGCCTGCGCATGGGCGGCGTTTATCTGCCGCTCAACACCGGCTATACCGCCGATGAGATCCGCTACTTCCTCGACGACGCCGAACCGGCGCTGTTCGTCTGCCGCCCCGCCGCCTTGGATGAAGCCCGCACGGTGGCCGGCGAGACCGGCTGCCCCGCGGTGGAGACCCTCGGCACCGATGCCGACGGCAGCCTGCTGGCGCTGGCCGAGCGTGCCGAAGCGTACACCGGCATCGAACCGCGCGAGCACGACGACCTTGCCGCCATTCTCTACACCTCGGGCACCACCGGCCGCTCCAAGGGCGCCATGCTGACCCACCGCAACCTCGGCTCCAACGCCGCCACCCTGGTACAGGCCTGGCGCTTCACCGCTGCGGACCGGCTGATCCACGCCCTTCCCATCTTCCACACCCATGGCCTGTTCGTTGGCTGCAACGTGACCCTGATGGCGGGCTCGAGCATGCTGTTCCTGCCCAAGTTCGATGCCGACGTGATCTTCGAGGAGCTGCCTCACGGCACGGTGATGATGGGCGTACCCACCTTCTACACCCGCCTGGTGGCCGATGAGCGCCTCACCCCGGAAGCGACCGCCAACATGCGCCTGTTCGTCTCCGGCTCGGCGCCGCTCACCGCCGAGACCCACCAGGCTTTCGAGGCCAAGACGGGGCACGCCATCCTCGAACGTTATGGCATGACCGAGACCAACATGAACATCTCCAACCCCTACGACGGAGAGCGCCGCGCCGGCACCGTGGGCATGCCGCTGACAGGGGTGGAGTACCGCATCACCGACCGCGAGACCCATGCGCCGGTGCCCCAGGGCGAGATCGGCATGCTCGAGATACGCGGTCCCAACGTCTTCATCGGCTACTGGCGCATGCCCGAGAAGACCCGCGAGGAGCTGCTGGAGGACGGATTCTTCATCACCGGCGACCTGGCCATGGCCGACGAACAGGGCTACGTGCACATCGTCGGCCGCGACAAGGACCTGGTGATCTCGGGCGGCTACAACGTCTATCCCAAGGAGGTCGAGCAGGTGATCGACGAGCTGGAAGGCGTGGTGGAATCGGCGGTGATCGGCCTGCCCCACCCGGACTTCGGCGAGGGCGTCACTGCCGTGGTGGTGTCGCAGCCGGGCGTCACGCTGGGGGAACGCCAGGTGCTCGACCATCTCGAAGGACGACTGGCGAAATACAAGCAGCCCAAGCGGGTGTTCTTCGTCGATACCCTGCCGCGCAACACCATGGGCAAGGTGCAGAAGAACGAGTTGCGCAAGCAGTACCAGGACACCTATCGCTGACAGCCGCACCAGGCGTGGCCGGCCGGTGGATACCGGCCGAGTCGGTGGGCAGTCGCCTCAAGCCAAGGGCAGGCAGGCAAGCGCAATGACATCGTTGCAATAGCCATCGGTGACCTTGTATTCCCGATAGCCGGCGGAAGCGGTCAAACCCATCAGATAACTCCGACCGCCGTGCTCGAGCCATTGGGTACGGCGCTGCCCCGGCGCCATACCCACCATGGATACCGGCAGATAGGCATCCAGCCGCTCCCCCACCGGCCAGCAAGCCTCACTGGAGGCAAGGATGGTCGTATCCGGCTGCACCAGCAGGCCGAAAGCTGCCGCTCCAGCGGAAGCCGGCGATGGCAGGTTGTCGGTGACGATCTTGCTCAGCTCCGGGGCAGCGTCGAACACCGTCGCCATGCCACCCAGCACCCGGCCATCTTCAGCAGAGGTCACTCTGGCCATGTAGAGGTAAGTGGCCTGGCCATCGTACAGCGGCGTGGGTGCGAAAGCCGATACCGCATAGGCTTGGCTCGAACCCAGAGCAAGGCAGGCCTGCAGCGACAACGCCTCAGGCAGACGAGTCCCCACTAGAGCACTCGACTCGGGCGAGGAAACCGCGCGAATGACACCTTCCGTATCGAACACCAGCAGGTTGGTATAGACGGTATAAAGACGGTTGATGTACTCCAGCACCCTGGTCATGTGCCTGCCGGCTTCCGCGCCGCCAACCTGCATCCAGTGCCGGATGCGGTTATCCAGCGCCCACCAGCGTACGTCATTGGCACGCTCATAGAGGTTTCGATCCATGATGTCGATCATGCTGAACGAGCGCATGGCGGCATCCGCCAGAGTGACCTGCGTCATCGCGTTCTGCAGCGAGGCAATGGATTCGTCGAACACCTGGCGGGTCTGGTAACCGATCTCGCGCACCTGCTGCAACACCGGTGTCAATTCGGTCAGTCGGCACTGCGCCGAAGTGATTCGCCCATTGAGCACGGTAAGACTGAGCCGCTGCGCCACGTCTGCCGCTTCATCGCAAATCTCCGCCAATGCGCCCTGGCGGTGATCTGCCGTCGCCTCGCCCCCGGTGGCCATGAGCGTCGTCACACCGGCATCGCCCCGGGCAAAGGCGTCCCTCTGCTCCAGCAGCGCCATGCAACGCCAGCCCAGCCCGGCATAACCTTGATAAGGGTGCCCCTCCACCGCGCGACAAAGGTAGCGCCGCCCTTGGAGGGTGATGGCCTCAACCCGTCCACGCCCCGGGTCGCCCAACGACATCCCGGCAGGCAGGGCTGCCAGACTGGAAGCAACGACATGGCCATCCGGTGTCAGCAGCACCAGATGCTGCTGCGCGTCGCAGAGCTGGTCGAACAAGCGTGCCATCTCGTCCTGCAAATTGAAGCTCAGGCACAGCAGGCCGAGGCAGCGGCTTCCAGGCTGGTCATCGGCCAGCACCGGCGCCAGGAACAGGTGCGCCTCAGGCAGGGCCGGCAGCAGCGGTGAGGGGCGGCAGACCTCCAGATAGTCGGCCCTGCTGCGAGCAAGATCTGCCATCAGCGCGGCGTCGCGCTGCGCTTCCGGGCAGGCCTGCAGCGCCCAACGTACCTCGCCCTGGGACGAGAGCAGCAGGACGTTGTCGTAGACCGAATACTTGGCCACGTACTCCTCGAGCCGCTCGGCCAGATTCGCCTCGCTCGGTGCCGACTCGCCATCGGCAAGAAAGGCTCTGAGCATCGGGTCGGTGGCGAGAAACCCGACATCGGCGGTGCGCTCGAAGAGGTTGCGAATCAGAATATCCACTGCCACCTGCGCCAGGGAGCCGAGTTTCATCTCGAGTTCGCCGGCATGGGCTTCCACCAGCGCGGACACGAGTTTCTCGCGCAGGGCGCGAAAGCGCTCACGAGTCGTGTTGACGCTGTCGTACAGCGAGACGGCTCCGGTGGGACTGGTTACCTTGCCTATCAGGGTGACCGTGGCCAGCCAGCCGTCGAGATGCTGCAAACGCTCCCCACAGGCTCTCACCTGAGGCGGCACCTCACCGGATAGACGGGACGTATCGAAAGAGGAAAGCAACATGGTGCCGTTGTCCTTCAGGCAGGGGAAGATGAAGCAACGAACGCCTCCGGCCATCGCTCTTTGCCGGTAATGAACTTATCGGCGACTCCCGGAGCCACTTCAATCCCAACGTTTCAACGCTGCTTCTCTTCCACTACCCCTGGCCCACGACTCCTGTTCCAATAACCTTATCCACTAACCCTCTGCAAGCAACCCAGTCAGAACAGCAGAGGCGTCGGTAGGGTAACGCCGATCATCCTGACGAACAGCAGCCATACCGCCGCCCCCACCAGCAGCGGCACGATCAGCAGGCTCTTGTAGCTGGCGTTGGGCGCCAGCATGGCCACCAGCACGCCATTGAACGCCACGGTAGCGACCACCAACCCCACGTTGAGCACCAGCCAGAAGTAGACCACGGCGCCGCCTAGCATCAAGGCCACGGCGACCCCGACGCCCACCAGATCCTGGTTCTCGGCACCGGGCCGCTCCAGCGCGCTGAGCCGGCCTTTCAGGGCGAACAAGCCCAGGGCGGCCAGCACCCAGACGCCGGCAGCGAGCAGGAAGTAGTACGCCGTCTGCGGCATGATGTAGGAAGGCACCAGCGGTGCGGGTCGCCAGGCACCGTACTGGATATGTAACAAGCCAGCGACGCCCAACGTCAGCATCAGGGCTGCCGAAAGCAGCTCTTTCACCATCGTGCGGTTCATTTCCCGGCCCTCGTTCATTTCCTGGCCCTCAGGGCGAAGGTGAATAGCATGATCAGCGCAAAGGCGGCGATGTAGAAGCCAATGGCGATGGGGCTCTTGAGCAGCACCCACCAGTCGCCTCCGCCCATGATCATCGACTGGCGTAGTGCCCGCTCGGCCCCGGGTCCGATGATGAAGCCGAGTACCAGCGGCGCCAGCGGGAAACTCATCAGCCTCAGCGTCACACCGAGCAAACCGGCGAACAGCAGCACCCACACGTCCATCACCGAATTGTTCGCCGCGAAGGTGCCGACGATCGCCAGGATGAAGACAGCCGGGATCATGTAGCCGGGTTGAATCATGGCGATGCGCGAGTAATAGGGCAGCAGGATCTTGCCCAGCAGCAGGTTCACCAGATTGGCGAAGATCAGCGTGAAGAACAGCGCATAGATGATCGCCGTGTGGTCGGTGAGCAGGCTCGGCCCCGGCGTCATGCCCATCAGGATGAACGCCGCGCCGAATAGCGCCGCGGTGGCGCTGCCGGGAATGCCGAAGGCGAACAGCGGAATGAAGGTGGAGCCGCAGGTCGCACTGTTGCCGGACTCGGCGCTGGCGATGCCCTCCAGCGAACCCTTGCCGAACTCCTCGGAGCGGCGCGAGAAGCGCTGGGCCAGGCCGTAGCTCATGAAGGCCGCCAGCGACTGCCCCGCCCCCGGCAGCGCGCCGATGAAGGTGCCCACTGCGGCCCCGATATAGGTGGCCTTGAGGGTCGACTTGAATTCGGCCCAGGTCAGCCTGTCCTTGCTGATGTCGTAGCCCTGCAGCAGGCTGGCCTGCTCGGCCACGTCGTCCATCAGCTTGTCGACCTTCCTCCGCCACAGCTTGGCGCCCTGGAACACCACCTCCGAGATGGCGAAGATGCCGATCAGCACCGGAATCAGGCTCAGCCCCCCGGACAGCCCGGGCATGCCGAAGGTGAGACGAGAGGCCCCGGTAATGGGGTCGCGGCCGATCATCGCCAGCAGCACGCCAATGGCGGCCACCGCCAGGCCCTTGGCCACCATGCCCTGGCTCAGGGCAGCGATCAGAATCAGCGAGAAGGCATAGAGGGCAAAGAACTCGATGGGCCCGAAGGTCAGCGCCACCGCCGCCAGCGGTACGGCGATGAAGATCAGCACCAGGTCGCTGGTGGTATCGCCGATGACGGAGGAGTAAAGGGCGGTATGCAGCGCCTTGCTCGGATTGCCCTTGAGCTTGGCCTGGTAGCCGTCAATGCTGGTCGCCGCGGCACCGGGCGTGCCCGGCACACCGAAGGAAATGGCGGCAATCGAGCCACCGAACAGCCCGCCCTTGTAGATACCCACCAGCAGGCCCATGGCCAGCGCGGGTTCGAGGAAAAACACGAAGGGCAACAGCAAGGCAATCGCCATGTCACCCGACAAGCCCGGGATCGCACCCAGAGTGATACCCAGCAGCACTCCCAGGAAAACGTACATCAACACATAGGGATGGAAGGCCAGCGCACTGGCCTCGATGACGATATCCAACATCTGCACTCTCCCACGAGGCTGGAACGATCACGACGCCACGACGGGGCCGGCAAGCCGGCCCCGTTCATGGAGCGTCAACCTGTAAGGTTCAGCCTTCGCCGATGGCAGCGAGCACTTCCCTGACGCGCTCGGTGGTGTCGCGATAGACGGCCTGAGCGCTCTCGAGTCCCTGGACGTTTTCCAGTCCTGCCGAGGCCTGACGCCCCATGGCCTGGGCAGTATCGCTTTCGAGCCCCGTCATGATGCACTCGGAGAGTTCCTGCTGGATCGACTCCGCCACCGAGGAGAAGGTGTAGACCAGCAGCGGCGCTTCGAACGACACGTCGTAGCCGGCTTCCTTGAAGGTGGGCACGTCCGGCAGCACGTCGGAGCGCTCATCGGCAAAGACGCCGATGGCGGTAACTTCGCCATTGTTGACGTTGGAGACGATGGAAGGCGGCAGCGTCATGCCCAGGTCGATATGCCCGCCCAGGATCATGGTGCGAGTCTCACCGCCACCGGTGGTCGGCAGGTGGACGTTCTGGATGCCGGTTTCCAGCTCGAGCAGTACCAGCGGCAGGTGCACCAGGCTGAGCGGATCCGCGTGACCGAACACCAGGCTGTTGGGCTCGGCCTCGGCCAGCTCGATCCAATCCTCGATGGACTGGATGGCGTGGTCGGCCTTGGCGTAGACGGTGGGTTTCCAGTCGGTCAGGTGCACGACGGGAACCCAGTCCTCTACCTCCCAGGGAGTGTCCTCGGTCAGCGTCTGGGTAATGGTGGCAGAGTAGTCCGCCATGAGGATGGTATGGCCGTTGGGCTCGGCATCGGCCACGAACTGCAACCCTTCCATGCCGCCTGCCCCGGGCATGCTGACCACATCGATCCGGCTGCCGCAGTGCTCCGCGGCATTGGCGGCGATGATGCGGGCCGTGATGTCGGTGCTGCCGCCGGCGCCATAGGGCATCACGATGCGGATGGGGCCATCGCCCAGGCTGGGCTCCGAGGCCAGAGCGCTTCCTGCGGAAAGCGTGAGAAGAGCCGCGCTTACGGCGACTGCGGTTTTTGTCATCTTGAAGGACATGTCGAAGCTCCATCTTTATTGTTGCTTATGGAAATACCACCGCTCATGAGTCAGAGCGACAGTCCTCCTATTAACCCTATGCAACTGGAGGGGGCCGGACTTGTCCGTTTCTATGATTGTGTTGTCGATTCCGAGGGAAAAACCGCAAAAGCCATTAACGCTCTAAATATATTTCACCTAAACACTAAATAACCGAAGAATAATTTGCGATATATTCGACTCGAACGATATGGATAATAAAAAGAGATCGGTGCCACTGCCGGACAGGCAGTGGCACCGGGTAATATGTCTTACACCACCAGCGGCGTGACGAAGAAGGCAATCAGGAAGGCGGTACCCAGGCGCATGACGATGCCCAGCACCGCGGCGCCCATGGCCTCGCGCTCGGTGAGATCGGAGCTCTCCGCCCACACCACCGGCACCTGGCCGAACACGGCGGAGAGCGGCAGGCCGGAGGAAGCCAACACGAACGACCCTACCACCAGCGAGGGGTCGAGATCGGCGGCAATGTTCTGCAGCTGCCCCATGGCCAGGGTCGGGCTCACCAGCACCGACAGCACGCCGGTTTCCGGATGGATGTTGAACAGCAGCATGACCTTGCCCAGGCCCGTCTCGATGGGTGCCCAGACGCCGATGTAGTCGAGCACGCCGATCACCGCGAAAACCAATGCCACGGCGGGAATCAGGATCAGCAGCAGCAGCTCCACGCCCTCCCGCGCGGCGCTGAACAGCGTGGGCATGAAGTCGCGCTCGGGAGTGAAGGTCGGCAGGTGGCCGATCTCGACCCGCTTGACGTCACGGTAGAGCACCTTGGAGAGAATCAGCGGCACGATCACCAGAGGCAGGAACACCGCCAGCAGCACCACGGCAAAGACGTTCACCCCGGCAAAGGTCAGCGCCATCAGTCCCAGCATGAAGGTGGAGAACGACTGCTGCGACTGCACCATGGTGGCCACGGCCAGCTTCTGTTCGTCCTTGGTCGCCCCCGCCTTCTTGAGGATCGGGCCGGAGATCTTACCCGCCGCGTTGATGTCGCCGAAGATGTTGTAGACGCTCGGGATGATCACCGCCGGATTGACGCCCAGCAGCTTCATGGCGGGCACGAAGATGCGCACTAGTGCATCGGTGAAGCCCAGCCGCTCCAGCAGCCTGCCGATGATCACGCTGACGATGATGGCCGTGCCGACCACGCCGGTAAGGAAGACGTCCACCACTACCGGTCGCACGGAGTTGAGGATCGCGTTGAACAACCCCGAGAGGCTGGTGGGTGAGAGCAGCAGCATCAACAGGCAGATGCACAGCAGCACGATGCCGACCACTTCGATGCGTTTCCACGCCCGCTTGTTGGCCGGTAGCCCGAGCTCCTTCTTGTCCGGGCTGGAGTCTTCAGGGGTAGTCACGGTGGTTTTCATGACAGTGCCTCTGTTGTTATTGAATGGACCGTTATTGAATGACTGTTATTAAATGAACTGTTATTGAATGGGCGCTTGGGGAGAGCATAACGGCAAGTGGTGCCGTCATGTCTCGCTCAATGCATGCTTGCCCAGCAGGTGGCTCGCCGACATCTCCCGCGCATAGGCCTGCATCGCCTCGTTGCCCACCCGACGCACCGGCGTGGAGGTGACCCGATCGCGGAACAGCACCACTTCCACGCCTTCGAGCAGCTCGTCCAGGGCGTAGGCCAGGGGCAAGCCGTTCTCGAGGATCTCCATGACGTGACAGTTGCCGACCAGGAAGTTGAGGCCCAGCTCCCGGGCCGTCTCGATCAGCGCATGGCCGGCGTAGACGCGGCTGATCGAGGCCAGCACGGTATCCACCCCGGGGTTTTCGGCCACCGCCTGGCGCAGGTTCTCCGGGGAGAAGCCGGTGTGCGGAAAGATGTGCAGGATGTGCTCGACCGGGCTATCCCGATCGCCCAGATGGATGAAGCCCCGGGTCTCGACGCTGGTCTCGCGAATCTCCTCGATGCCGCGTACCAGACGCTCCTCGGCCAGCAGGGCACGGTCCTGGTTCAGCGCCATGAAGCCATCCAGTCGGTCGAGGATGTCACCCAGGGTGGCAACACCCGGCAAGGCACGCCCCACGAACATGATGTTGCCGTGAACGCCACCGTAGGAAATGCTGCCCTTCTCCACCTTGTGCCCATGCAGGAAGGGAATGCCGGGATGCAGACCGTGGAACGCCTCGTGGCACTCCAGCCCCGCTACGTCGTAAAGATCGAGATAGTTTTTCAGCGTCACCCCGCCACAGCTGGCGGCGTCGGCGATGGGGTGATGCGCCACCACGGCATCCACCCCGGTGGCCCCGGCCAGCTCGATCACCAGCTCCGTCATGGTCATGCACACGGCGACCTTCTTCACCTCCTTGTTCGGGTCGCCGTAGATCAGCCCCGGAATCTCCAGCACCTCCTTGCCGTAGATTCCCGACGATTTCATGATCACGAAGGGGTGCTTGCCGCTCTTCACCTCCTCCATGGACGACACCGTCCTGCCGCCCGTGATCACGCTCATCGCATTGACGATATCCGCTACCTTGGCCATCGTTGTTCTCCTCGCATCAGCCATAAAAAAAGACCGCCAGCACAGCGAGAGGCGTAAAGCCTCCCACTGCGCTGACGGTCTCGAGCACTCGCCTTCTCAGGGCGAGTTCACATCACCAGTCAGTCTTGCCTGCGGAGTTGCGGACCAGGCCCGACGCCCAAGCGTCAGAGGTAGTCGCGCACATCCTTCTTCAGTACCACCACCGTGGCAGAAAGCTCGGCTTGGGCGTCGTAGTCCTTGAAGATGGACAGGACCTCGAAGCCGTACTTCGCCACCAGCAGCTGCTTGAACTCGTGCTTGAATCCCTTGATGAGATAGTGGTCGGCCAGCTCGCTCACGTTGCTGTTGAGCACGTTGAGGTAGCCGAGCGCCGGTACCCGCTTGTGCAGGGCGATGACGAGAATCCTGTCGCCCTGGATGTCCACCTTTTGGCGCACCACGCCGATACCGAAGATGCGATGGTTGACCTCATTGTAGTCCTTGATCAGTTCCTGCTTGAGCTGGCCCAGGGAACCGATACCCGAGGTATCGGCATGTGTGGAACCTGTGCTCGAGAAGTCGCTGCTCAAGGCGCTCATGGGGGTCGACCTCAATCTCGATTCGGCTGGCTACCAGAGAACATCTGGTATACCAATCTCATGCAAGCTCCAGCCTAGTCAAGCGGTAAAAATCTGTCAACAGGAAATAATCGATTATTCGTTATTGGCCTATCTCTTTGAACACCGCGACGATCGAGGTTGTGACTGCAACGAAACATGGCCCACCGGGAACATTCAAGGGCCCAGCCAACGCGCCCCTTCGGTATACCAATCTTTCGATCACGATGCGCCTGCCGCTCCCGCCGAGGCGCCTTTAGCGCGACGAATATGGTTGATGACCCCGCCGCTAGCGAGCTGCTCACGCTGACGCGCCGTCAGACCGTGGTGCAGGCGTAGTGTGCCCTTGCCCACCACCTCAGCGGTGAGTTCGGCCCCGGCGGCAAGCTGGGCGTGCAGGTCGCGTATCACCAAGCTGTCGCCCTGCTCCAGCCGCCCGCCATCGCGCTCATCCACGAAGGTGAGCGGCAAGGCGCCGAAGCAGATCAGATTCTGCCAGTGAATGCGCGCGAAGCTCTTGGCCAGCACTACCTGCAAACCCAGATAACGCGGCACCAGCGCGGCGTTCTCGCGACTCGAGCCCTGGCCGTAGTTGTGACCGGCCACGATGGCGTGGCCACCGAACTCTCGTGTCGCTTCGGCACGCCGGGCATAGTCCGCGTCCACTGCCTCGAAGGTGAACGGCGCCGAGGCGTAGACGCTGCTCCAGTAGGGCATGACCCGCTGCCCCGCCGGCATGATGTCGTCAGTGGAGATGTTATCGCCAGTTACCAGCAGTACCGGAATCTCAAGAGTATCGGGCAGTACGGTGAGTTCAGGCAGAGCCGGGGTGTTGTCGGTTTTCTGCAGCGGCTTGAGACGTGCCTCGGCAAGCGGCAGCGGCGGCACGAACACATCGCGGTTGACCACCATCTGCGCGGGCTCGGCGATGCGAGGATAGGGCATGTCGAGGCTGCGCGGGTCGGCGATGGTGCCGGCCAACGCTGAGGCGGTTGCGGTCTCCGGGCTGCACAGGAAAACGCTGTCCTCACGGGTGCCAGAGCGTCCCGGAAAGTTGCGCGGGACGGTACGCAGGCTGTTGCGCCCTACCGCCGGGGCCTGGCCCATGCCGATACAGCCGTTGCAGCCGGTCTGGTGCAGCCGCGCCCCGCTCGCTACGAGATCGGCCAGATACCCCTCGCGGATCAGCGTTGCCAGCACTTGGCGCGATGAAGGATTGATATCCAACGAGACCCCATCCGCCACGGTGCGCCCACGTACCATTTCAGACACCACGGCGAAATCGCGATAGCCGGGATTGCCCGAGGAGCCGATGTAGGCCTGATGCAGCGGCTCACCGACCACCTCGCGCACCGGCACCACCTTGTCGGGGCTGGAGGGTAACGCGATCAACGGCTCGAGAGATGACAGGTCGAGCACCTCTTCGCGGTCGTAGGTGCAGCCGAGCTCGGCCGCCAGCGGCTTCCAGTCCGCCTCGCGGCCGCGGGACGCGAGGAAGCGCCGAGTCTCCTCGTCGCAGGGAAAGACCGTGGCGGTAGCCCCCATCTCGGTACCCATGTTGGCCAGTACGTGGCGGTCCATGGCGGAGAGATTCGCCAGGCCCGGGCCGTAGTACTCGATGATGGTGTTCTTGCCGCCGGCCACCCCATGACGCCGCAGCAACTCGAGAACCGCATCCTTGGCCGAGACCCAGTCGGGCAAACTACCCTCCAAGCGGATGCCCCAGATCTCGGGCATGGTCAGGTAGAGCGGCTCGCCGGCCATGGCCATGGCGACTTCGATGCCGCCGGCCCCGATGGCCAGCATGCCCAGCGAGCCGGCCGCGGTGGTGTGGCTGTCGCAACCGACGATGGACTGGCCGGGAATGCCGAAGTGTTCCATATGCACCGGATGGCTGATGCCGTTGCCCGGCCCGGAGTACCACACGCCGAAGCGCTCGCAGGCACTCTTGAGGAACAGGTAGGTCTCGGCGTTGAGGTTGTCTGCCTGGACCAGGCCGTGATCGATGTACTGCACGCTGGGCTCGGTCTTCACCAGATCTAGCCCCATGGCTTCGAGCTCGAGCATCACCAAGGTGCCGAGCACGTCCTGCAGCAGAGCCTGATCGATGCGCAGGGCGATCTCGCTGCCCGGCGTCATCTCGCCTTCGACGAGATGGTCGCGAATCAGCTGCTGGGCCAGGTTGAGGGGCGTGGATGGTGCCGTCATTGTTGTTGGTCTCCTGTCACGGTAAAACTTGGGCGTACATTTCAGCGGGCCGGCATGGCGCCGGTATCAGCGGGCCGGCATTGCATAGCGCCGATCCGACTTGCCGGCCTTCACCACCTGTCCGGGGGTATCGTGACCCACCAGCCCCGGCAGCAGGGCGGAGGCCGCCAGCAGCGCGTCCAGGTCGACGCCGGTGGAGACGCCCATCTGCTCGAACATGTGCACCAGGTCCTCGGTGCACACGTTACCGGTCGCGCCGGGAGCATAGGGACAGCCACCCAGCCCGCCGAGGGAGGCATCGAAGCGGACGATGCCCGCCTGCCAGGCGGCCAGGGCATTGGCCAGCCCCATGCCACGGGTATTGTGGAAGTGCAGCGTGAAGGGAACGTCGGGGAAGCGCGCCTGCGCCGCCTCGCAGAGTCGTGCCACCTGGGCCGGGTTGGCCATGCCGGTGGTGTCGCACAGCGTCACTCCCTGTACTCCCAGCGCCAGCTGGCGCTCCACCAATTCGAGCACACGTGCCTCAGGCACCTCACCCTCGAATGGGCAGCCGAAGCTGGTGGAGAGCGAGGCGTTGACGAATACGTTGCGGCCACGGGAGTCACCACGCAGCACCTTGACGATGGCGGCGAATTGTTCGAGGGACTGCTCTGGGGTCATGCGCAGGTTGGCCAGGCCATGGGAGTCGCTTGCCGACATCACCAGATTGACTTCATCCACCCGGCAATCGAGCGCCCGCTCCAGCCCCCGCAGGTTGGGCACCAATACGGTGATGCCCACGCCGTCTCGGCGCTGGATACCGCTCACCACCTCAGCCGCGTCACGCAGGTTGGGAATCGCCTTGGGCGAGACGAAGGAGGTAGCCTCGATGCGCGCCAGCCCGGTGGCGGAGAGCGCATCGATCAGGCGGATCTTGTCCGCGGTGGGCACGAAGGTGGCCTCGATCTGGAAGCCGTCGCGGGGCGCCACCTCGTTGATTTGCAATTGGGTCATGATAGGTCCCGTGTCGGTCGAGGGGTCAGATGATGCCCGCAGCGCGCAGTTTGGCGCGGGTCTCGCTGTCGATGCCCAGCTCGTCGAGCACCTCGTCGGTGTGCTGACCCAGGGCCGGGCCGCCATTGCCCAGACGCCCGGGGGTGGCACTGAGCCGCGGCAGCACGCCGGGCACCTTGAGCGGCTTGCCGTTGGGACGGGTGATGGTCTGTATCATCTCCCGCGCCAGATAGTGCGGGTCGCTGGCGATATCGGCAGCGGTATAGGGGTAGCCGCAGGGCACCCGGGCGTCATCCAGGGCGGCCAGGATGGCGTCGCGGTCGCGCTGACAGGTCCACGCCTCGATGGCGGCATCGATCTCCTCGGCGCGCCGGGCCCGGCCGTCGTTGTGGGCCAGCCCGGGATCTTCGGCCAGGTCACGGCGACCGATCACACCCATCAGCCGCTTGAAGATGCTGTCGCCGTTGCCGGCGATCAATACGAAGTCGCCGTGGCGGGTACGGTAGGCATTGGAGGGGGTAATCCCCGGCAGAGCGCTGCCGCTGGGCTCGCGCACCTCGCCGGTGGCGTCATATTCGGGCAGCAGACTCTCCATCATGGCGAACACGGACTCGTACAGCGCCACGTCGATCTCCTGGCCCAGGCCGCTGCGAGCGCGCTCCTGCAGCGCCAGCAGCGTGCCGATCACCGCATAGAGGGCCGACAGAGAATCGCCGATGCTCACACCGACCCGAACCGAGGGCTCGCCGGGCTGGCCGGTGAGGTAGCGCAGCCCGCCCATGGCCTCGCCGATCACCCCGAAGCCGGGCTTGTCGCGGTAAGGGCCGCTCTGGCCGAAGCCGGAGACACGCACCATGATCAGCCCCGGATTGTGCTCGGCTAGCGCCTCGTAGCCGAGCCCCCAGCCCTCGAGCGTGCCGGGGCGGAAGTTTTCCACCACCACGTCGGCCTCGGCTGCCAACCGACGCACCATGGTCTGCCCCTCCTCGCTGCGCAAGTCCAGCGTCATGGAGCGCTTGGTGCGGCTCTGAACATGCCACCATAGCGAGGTGCCGTCCTCGATGATTCGCCACTTGCGAAGGGGGTCGCCCGTGCCCGGCGGCTCGATCTTGATCACGTCGGCGCCGAACTCGCCCAGCAGTTTGGTGGCGAAGGGACCGGCGATCAGCTGGCCGAGCTCGAGAACCTTGAGACCGGCAAGTGGGAGCTGGCGAGACGCGGGGCTGGGCATGAAGTGCCTCCTGGCAGAACCCTGTGAATTCCAGTGAGGATGTGCCAGCGCAACCGCTCCTACAATTAGAGAATGGGTAACTCTGGTTTCGCTTGACACGAAACCAGGGGTAGGATGACTCATATTGCACCTGGAGCCTTGCCATGCGCCGCTTCGATTTCGTCACCCTTCGTCTGTTCGTCGCCATCGCCGATGAGGGGCAGCTGACGGCAGCCGCACAGCGCGAGCACATGGCCCTGGCCGCCGTGAGCAAACGCGTCAGTGATCTCGAAGCCATGGTCGGCAGTGAGCTGCTCTATCGCCGTTCCCGCGGCGTCGAGCTCACCCCCGCCGGTCAGGCCTTCCTGCACCACGCGCGCCGCATCCTCGAGGACGTCGCCCGCCTCGAAGCGGAGCTCAGCGAATACGGCGAAGGGGTTCGGGGCCATGTGCGCATCCACTCCAACACCTCGGCAATCATTGCCTTCCTGCCCCAGGACCTGAGCGCCTTCTCGCGTGAATACCCTCAGATCAAGCTCGACCTTCAGGAGCGCAACAGTGCCGAGGCGATCAGCGCCGTGCAGGATGGCATCGCCGATGTGGGCATCTTCGCCGGACACGTAGCAGCCGACGGCCTCGAGGTCCGCCCCTACCGGCATGACCAGCTGGTGCTTGTGACACCCGAGGATCATCCTCTCTCTCAGCGCGAACAGCTGTTCCTGCACGAGGCCACCGAGCACGACTTCGTCGGGCTGCAGCAGGACACCTCGCTGCAGTCGCTGCTGCATGAGCAAGCCAATCAGGCCGGTCGCACCCTGCGCATGCGCATCCAGGTACGCAGCTTCGATGCCATCTGCCGCATGATCCACCACGGCATGGGTATCGGCGTGCTGCCCCAGCGTACGCTGTATCGGGACCTGCGCGATCTGCGCCTGCGTCTGATACCGCTGGCCGACGACTGGGCACGCAGGGAGATCGTGATCGGCATGCGTCACTACGAAACGCTGCCGGTAGTCGCTCGGCACCTCGTCGATCATCTGCTGCAGCCGCGCCAGGCACAAGGCGCCTCTTTCTTCGACAAAAGTTGAACAGAACTTAAACCAGTCTGATCAAACCCACGGCCAGCCCAGCTCGCCTGCAATGAATGGCACCAGCCTCCCTCCTCCTGGCTCCAACTTGAGTCAGAAAAAACAAGCAGATAACTCGCAAATACAAGGACTGATCACCGAGCCGGGCGATTGCCCAAGCAGGTCGTCACGATGTAGATCAAACGTTTGGTTTCGCCTGCTACGAAGGCAGGTTAATGATTCGTCAATATACACACCGCCCCCCAACCATTATGAATTCAATGTCGCCAGGACATTTTCTGGCCCGCGACATGACGTCTGCGTCACGACCGCAGAACAACACGACTACAGAAGAGCACTCCTAACAAGAACAACAAGCCAAACACCGAGAGGACATAACAATGACATCGTTTACCCGCAAGGCACGCCTGCTGATTCCAGCCTCACTTCTGGCCATCGGTAGCCTCGGCGTCACGAGCGCCCAGGCCAATACCTCCCTGAACATCGGTGCCGTGCCCACCGGTACCGGCTGGTTCTTCGGTATTTCCGAAGGTGCTCGCGTCATCAGCGCCAATACCCCCTATGAAATTACCGTGCGAGAGACCGGCGGCACCCGCGAGAACGCCATTCGCCTGACCCGCGGAGAACTCGACCTGGCCTTCACCGAGGCCTTGGTGGGCTACGAGATGTACAACGGCACCGGCCGCTTCGAAGACACCCCCAATCCTGATGCCCGCCTGATCTACTGGATCGCCCCTTCCACCATGCACTGGGCGGTACGCGAGGACTCCGGCATCGAGAGCTTCGAGGGGCTCGACGGCCAGCGCTTCAACCCCAGCAGCATTGGCGGCGGCGGTGAATACATCACCGAGCTGGTGTTCGACATCCTCGGGGTGGCACCCGACTTCCAGCGTATGCGCATCGACGATGCCGCCGAAGGCGTGGTCGACGGCCGCCTGGTGGGCTTCAGCTACAACGGGGTGCCGCCGATTCCGGCCTTCACCGAGGTCCACTCCTCACGCACGCTGCGCCTGCTGTCACTGACCGACGAGCAGGTCGAACAGGTAACGGCAGAGCTGCCCTTCCTGGCCGGTACCGTGATTCCCGAAGGCACCTATCGCGGCATGCCCGATGCCACCTCGCTGGGTATCTACATGGGCGTTGCGGCCAATGCCGATCTCAGCGACGACACCGTCTATGAGATCACCAAGGCCTATTGGGAGAACCACGAGCAGGTGGCCAACTCCTTCAAGCCGGCCGAAGGGGTGACCCCGCAGACCGTGATCGACAATGCCACCTTCCCGCTGCATGCCGGCGCGCTGCGCTACTATCAGGAACTGGGCCTCGACATCCCCGAGGAGATCATTCCCCCCGAAGCCCAGTGATCCAGGCGCCTCCGCGGGCCTGGCGCCCGCGGAGGTTATCGTCGCCCTTTTCCTGACGCACCGCCCCTGACTCGATGCCGCGGTGCGGGAGTCATCCGAATGATGGACACCCCAGCAAATTCCAAAGTCGTTGAGAAATACTCGGAGGACTCGGGCAAGCGTCAGCTCGTCGGCTTCTGGTTCATGGTGACGCGCCTCGCTGCCGTATCCATGGCGCTGTTCCACCTCTACACGGCCGTTACCGGTCCAGTGAACACTCAGAACGCCGTGCACCTGCTGTTCGCTCTGCCGTTGATCTTCCTGGCATACAGCTGCCGGGGGCGCGATGCCAAGCGCGTTCCCTGGTACGACATCGTGCCGATCGCCCTGGGCGTGATGGTCAGCGCCTACTACGTGATGCACTTCGACCGCATCATCTATCAGCTGGGCTACCTGATGCCCACTACGTTGGACCTCTTCTTCGGCGTGGCGGCCATCCTGCTGTTGCTGGAAGCCTGCCGGCGCGCCATCGGTCTGGCCTTTCCCATCCTGGTGCTGATCGCCCTGGCCTACGCCGCCTTCGGCAACCACCTGCCCGGGGTATGGGGACACGGCGGCTATCGCTGGGACGACCTGGTGGCCACCTTCTACATGAGCCCGACCGGGGTCTACGGCAGTTTGATGCGCACCTCCTCCACGGTGATCGTCATCTTCATCATGTTCGGCGCCCTGCTGGTCACCACCGGCGGCGGCGATAGCTTCATGCGCCTCTCCAACGCCGCCACCGGGCGCATGTCGGGGGGCCCGGCCAAGGCCGCCACCCTGTGCAGCGCCATGTTCGGCAGCATCAGCGGCAGCACCGCGGCCAACGTCGCCACTACCGGGGTATTCACCATTCCGCTGATGAAGAAGAACGGCTACAGCCCGCGCTTCGCCGCCGCCACCGAGGCCTCGGCCTCCACCGGCGGGCAGATTCTGCCGCCGATCATGGGCGCGGCCGCCTTCGTCATGGCCGACGTCATCTCGACCAGCTATCTCAACATCATCAGCGCCGCGTTGATCCCGGCATTGCTGTTCTATCTCGCCATCTGGATGAGCGTGCACTTCGAGGCCAAGCGCCTTGGCCTCAACCCGATCCCCAAGTCCGAGCGGCCTACGCTGCGCCAGGGCCTCTACAACATCGAGACCCTGGTGATCCCACTGATCGTGCTGATCACGCTGCTGGTGATGCGTTACACCCCGACCACCGCCGCGGTGGCGGCCTACTTCACCGCCATGGCGCTCTACCTGTTCTCCTGGCGCAGCCCGGGCACCTTCGTCGAGCGCCTGAAATCGCTGCCCGCCGCCCTTGAGGCCGGCGCCATGACCGCCGCCATGATCGCGGTGATCATCGGCAGCGTGGCGATCATCGCCGCGGTGATCAGCCTCACCGGCCTGGGGCTCAAGGTCTCATCGGTGATCCTCATCGTCAGCGGCGGTGACGTGCTGATCACCTTGCTGCTGGCCATGGTGGTGGCGATCATCCTCGGCATGGGCCTGCCCACCGTGGCCGCCTACATGCTGGCCGCTTCGGTGGTGGCAGCAGCCTTCGTCGAGGCTGGACTGCCGAGCCTCTCGGCACATCTGTTCATTCTCTACTTCGCCATTCTTTCCGGGGTCACCCCGCCGGTGGCGCTAGCAGCCTACATCGGCGGCGCCATTGCCGGCTCGCACTGGTTCCGCACCGCTCTCACCGCGACCAAGATCTCGCTGGGCGGCTTCCTGATCCCCTTCATGTTCATCTACCACCCGCCGCTGCTGGGCGACGGCACTGGGCTGCAGATCGCCCTGGCCGTAGGCAGCGGCGTGCTCGGCATCACGGCACTGGCGGCCTCAACCATCGGCTACTTCCTGCGTCCCTGTTCGTGGCTGGAGCGCGGCCTGCTACTGGCGGCGGCACTAATGCTGATCAGCGGCCAGCTGGTTACCGATGCACTGGGCATCGCCCTGATCGGCGGCGTGTGGGCCTGGCAATATCGCCTCAACCGCAGCACATTAGGAGCCTCTTCTACTCCCCTGGCCAGCAAGGAGCCTGCCCCATGAAGATCGTGATTCCCGACGACTACCAGGACTGCGTGCGCCATCTGGATGCCTTCGCCAAGCTCGAGGGGCATGAGGTCACCATCTACGACGACACCGTGACCGACGAGGACGCCCTGGTGGAGCGATTCCAGGATGCCGACGCCCTGGTGCTGATCCGCGAGCGCACGCCGATCACCGAATCGCTGCTGGCCCGGCTGCCCAATCTCAAGGCGATCAGCCAGACCGGCGGCGGCGCGGCCCACGTCGACATGGCCGCCTGCAAGCGCCACGGCGTCACCGTGATGGCCGGCACCGGTTCGCCCTACGCTGCCGCCGAGCTCACCTGGGGCCTGGTGCTGGCCGCCATGCGCCACATTCCCGAGGAGTTCGAGAACCTGAAGGCCGGCCGCTGGCAGCGCACCCTGGGTACCGGCCTCAAGGGCCGCACGCTGGGCATCTTCGGCTACGGCAAGATCGGCAAGCTGATCGCCCGCTATGGCCAGGCCTTCGAAATGAACGTGCTGGTGTGGGGCCGCGAGGGCACCCGCGCCCGCGCCGCCGAAGCCGGCCTCGACGTGGCGGGCAGCCAGGCCGAGCTGTTCGAGCGCAGCGACGTGCTGAGCCTGCACCTGCGCTTGAACGACGACACGCACGGTATCGTCAGCGCCGAGGATCTCGCGCGCATGAAGCCCACGGCGCTGCTGGTCAACACCAGCCGTGCACCGCTTATCGCCGCGGGTGCGCTGGAAACCGCGCTGCGCGAAGGCCGCCCGGGGCGCGCCGCGGTAGACGTCTTCGAGGAGGAGCCGGTGACAAGCCATCCGCTGCTCGCGCTGCCCAACTTCCTCGCCACGCCCCACCTGGGCTACGTGGAGAAGGACAGCTACGAGCTCTACTTCGGCGATGCCTTCGACAACCTGCTGGCCTTCGACGCGGGCCGGCCGGTGAAGAATCTGGCCGAGTGAACGGGCAAAACAAGGAGAAACACCCATGACTTCACGCCAGGCCAAGACCTCACGTCAGGAGAGTCTCGATCAGGCAGGGCTCGCCACTCGCCGCGAAGTGCTGGGCGACGCCTATGTGGACGCCGCCCTCTCCCAGGTGGATGACTTCAGCTGGCCGATGCAGGAGCTGGTCACGCGCAACTGCTGGAACGACATCTGGAACCGCCCGGGGCTCGCCCGCCCCACCCGTAGCCTGATCAACATCGGCATGCTGGTGGCGCTGAACCGACCCCACGAGCTCAAGGTGCACCTGCGCGGCGCGCTCAACAACGGCTGCAGCGAGGAGGAGATCCGCGAGGTGCTGCTGCAGTGCGTGCCCTATTGCGGCTTTCCCGCCGCCATCGACGGCCTGCGCGTGGCGCGTGAAGTCATCGCCGCCTATCGCGAAGAGCAAGGCCGATAACTACCACGACAAGCGATAACCACCACGACTAGCGATAACCACAACACAAAGACAAGCAAGGAGACACGCCATGAAAATGCCCCGCTCACTCCAGCCTGCCCTCAAGCCGCTTGCCGCGGCGGCGCTCGCCGTCGGCCTGGCCGCACCGGCAACGGCTCAGGAAGCCGTCAGCATCGGCGTGGCACCGGCCGCTTCCGGCTGGTACTTCGGCTTCTCGGAGCTCTCGCGGCTGGTCAGCGCCGACTCGCCCCTCGAGATCTCGGTGCGCGAGACCGGCGGCTCGCGGGAGAATGCCATTCGCCTCGGCCGCGGCGAGATCGATCTGGGCCTGATCGATGCGCCGGGTGCCTATGAGGCCTACACCGGCACCGGGCGCTACGAGAACGACGCCATCGACCAGATGCGCATGGTGCTGTGGGTAGCGCCTTCGACCATGCACTGGGCGGTGCGCCAGGACAGCGGCATCGAAACCTTCGAGGATCTGGACGGGGCGCGCTTCAACCCCAGCAGCATCGGCGGCGGTGGCGAGTACATCACCGAGCTGGTGTTCGACGCCCTGGGCATCGCGCCGGACTTCCAGCGCATGAGCATGTCGGACGCCGCCGATGCCGTGGTCGACGGACGCATCGTCGGCTTCAGCTACAACGGCATTCCGCCGATTCCGGCCTTCACCGAGGTGCACTCCTCGCGCCCGCTGCGGGTGCTCTCGCTGACCGACGAGCAGGTGGCCACCGCTACTGAGGCACTGCCATTCCTCTCGGCCACCGAGATTCCCGAGGGCACCTACCGCGACATGCCGGGCGCCACTACCCTTGGCACCTACATCGGCATCGCCGCCACCAGCGATCTCTCCGAGGATGCCGCCTACGAGTTCACCCGCGCCTATTGGGAGAGCATCGAACGCCTGGGCCAGACCTTCGCCCCGGCACAGGGCATGACGCCTGAAATCTCGGTGGAGAACACCGCCACCCCGCTGCATGCAGGCGCGCTGCGCTACTACCGCGAAGTCGGCATCGAAGTGCCGGAGGAGCTAGTGCCGCCGGAAGCCGAGTAATCGGAAACGGCCGGCCTTGTCCCGTCAAGCGACACGGCCGGCCGCCCATCCAGTCAGCCGCCACGACCGAGAGCGAGGCAGCGTCACAGTCACGACGCCTCCTCTGCGACCTGGCGAACACCTGCTGGCAGCAAGGCAGCGGGGCTCCATGGCGGGGCCTCACTGGTAGCATTGGCCAAGGTGAAGGTCCCCACCGCCTCGGCCAGGCGCAGCGACTGCTCCTCGAGCCGTTCGGCGGCGGCACTCGACTGTTCGACCAGGGCAGCATTTTCCTGGGTCATGCGGTCCAGCTCGGCGACCGCTACATTGACCTGGCTGATGCCGTCACTCTGCTCGCTGGTGGCTGCCGTGATCTGTTGGAGCACGGTACTCACCCGGGAGACGCTGGCCACGATTTCGCTCATGGTGGCACCCGCCTGGCCGACCAGTTCGTTACCGTCACGCACCTTGGATCCCGAAGCCTCGATCAGGGCCTTTATCTCGCTCGCGGCCGCCGCCGAACGGCTGGCGAGTTGGCGTACTTCGCCGGCTACCACCGCAAAGCCGCGCCCCTGCTCGCCGGCACGGGCCGCTTCCACCGAGGCGTTCAACGCCAGCAGATTGGTCTGGAAGGCGATCCCGTCGATCACCGAAACGATCTCGGCGATCTTGCGTGAAGACTCGGAAATCTCATCCATGGTGGCCACTACCCGGGATACCACTTCACCGCCACGCAAAGCCACGCCGGTAGCCGTCTGCGACAGACCATTGGCCTCGCGTGCGGATTCGGCGGTGTGCTCCACGGTACTGGTGATCTCCTCCATCGAGGCCGAGGTTTGCTGCAAACTGGCGGCGGCAGTATCGGTGCGCCGCGACAGATCCTGGCCACCGCTGGCGATCTCGGTGGCGGCGACACGCACCGCCTCGCTGCTTACGCGCACCTCAAGCAGCACGTCATGGATCTTGTCGGCGAAGGCGTTGAACTGGATGGCCAATTCGGCACTCTCGTCGCGCCCTTCGACCGGCAGGCGCTGGGTCAGGTCGCCATCGCCGGTGGCAATCTCACGCATGCGCCCGGCCAACTCTCGCAGCGGCCTGGCGATGCCTCCTCCCACCAGCCAGATCGCGATCAGGCCGAGACCGACGACCAGCAGCCCTACCAGGCCCATGCCCAGTAAGTGCTCGCGGCGCTGGTCGCCCAAGGTACGCTGCAGAGCGCCTAGCTCGGCCAGCACCACCTCCCGCGGCAGGCGGGTGAGCAGTACCCAAGGCGCCTGGTCGTCGCTGACGCTGAAGGGCAGGTAGAGTTCGAGCATGCCGTCGGCATCTTCTATCCGCTGCATCTCGCCGCTGCGCTGGGCTTCGAGAATACGTTGCTGCACCGCATCGCCCAGCACCTGACCGGCCGCATCGCCCAAGGAGTCGTCATTGGCGGTATAAGCCGCCACGCTGCCCAGCGAAGCGATCAGCGCCATCTCTCCGGCGCCGTCATAAAGCTCCTGGTTGGCTTGATTTAGAAACTCCTGAGTGAAATCGACCGACATGTCGACACCGGCGATGCCGCGGAACTCACCCGCGACGAGGATGGGCACGTTGAAGGAGGTGACCATGCGCATGACTCCCGCATAGTCATAGGCTGCCGGATCGATGATGCAGGGAGCCAGGGTATCGCGCGGGCAGAGATAGTATTCGCCCCGGCGCATGCCGTTGCCCAGCGGCGCCTCGCTCTCCATGTTCTCCTCGGTGAGAAGGCCCAGGCGCATGCTGCCGTCGGCCTCGCGAACCCACCAGGGGCGGAAGCGCCCGCTGCCCTCGGCAAACCCGGTATCGACATACCTGGCATCGACACCAAAGGCGTTGGGCTCCCAGCCGATATAGGCGTCCAGCAAGCCGGGGTTCTCGACCACCGTGTGACGCACCAGTTGGGAGAGTTCCTTACGGCCCAGTCGCAGCTGGGGACGTCCATCTTCACCAGGCGTCCCCATGAGGGCATTGGTATGGGCCAGTTGGCTGGCCAGGGTCAGGGCGCGGTCCAGTTCGTTGCGGATGCGCTGGGCCTGGACATGGGCCAGCGAGGAGAGCCGCTCATCGATGCCACTTTCGAGCAGCGATTGGGTATGTTCGGCGACCACATTCTGGGTGCGCGAAGCGGACACCAGGGAATAGCCTACCAAGGCAGCCGTCACGGCCAAGAGGCACGCACCGGCCAGGGCGACGACGAGGAGTCGCAGGGAGCGGAATCGTAAGCGCATGAGGATGACCATGGTAGTTAGGAAGACTGACCCAAGGTCTCAACATACTGCTTTCAAGAGCGCGGCCTCACGATTAAAGCGACTTGCATGCTTGGCGTTTGCGACACGATCGGCGCTTGTGAGGTAGCGGCTTCACCGCGCCTCTCTGATTGCGCCGTATCAATTATGCATACTCGAGCGGGACACCGGCCTCAGTGCGCGCTAGCCTCAGAAAACCCTACGCAACGGACCTGAGGACGTGCCCATGTCGCAAACCATCACCTACTACCTGAGCCTGGTATCACCGTGGACCTACCTGGGCCACGAACGGCTCGGCGAGATCGCCACCCACCACGGCGCCACCATCGACTACGTGCCGGTCTCGGTCAGCGGCATCTTCCCAAGAACAGGCGGGCTACCGCTGCCCAAACGCGCGCCGGAACGTCAGGCCTATCGCCTGGTCGAGCTGAAGCGCTGGCAGCAAGTGCTTGGCGTTCCGCTCAATGTGGAACCCAAGCACTTTCCCACCGACGACCGACCGGCGGCGCGCCTGGCACTGACCGCCAAGGCCCAGGGACACGACATTGCCGAGCTCACGCTTGCCATTCTGCGAGCCTGCTGGGCCGAGGAACGTGATATCGCCGACCTAGCCACCCTGCGCGAGATCGCCAATGCCTGCGGCCTGGACGGCCAGGAGCTGTTGGATGAGTCGGAGACGCAAGGGCAACAGCGGCTCGACGCGGCCTGCGAGCAGGCCATCGCCGCTGGCTGCTTCGGCGTTCCATGGTATGACGTGGAAGGCGAGCCGTTCTGGGGGCAAGACCGCCTCGCACTGGTGGAGAAGAAGCTCAGCGGCGAGCTTTGATCGCGGCGGCTAAGCCAGGCGCTCAGGCATGACAACGTTCATCGCTTGGCACAGCAGAAACGTGCCAAACGCAGCCAGTCCGGGCAAGCCTGGGCAGTCACAGGGCGCCATGATCAAGGCGACGAGTTCGTCTCGTTGGTTCGATCATCCGCTTCGACCATGACAGGAGGTCGTCATGAGACTGTCCACTTTCGTACTTTGCCTTGCCTTGTTCGCCGTCTCGGGCGCCGCGCTGGCAGAGCGTCCCTCTCCGGAGGATGGCCCGCTGATGACCCTCAGCGGCAGCGTGGAAGCCCCGCTGATCAAGCGTAGCTTCGATCAATTCGACACCGACCACGACGGCCGGCTGTCACAGGCTGAAACCATCAGTGCTGCGCTGACCGATTCGTTTTGGGAGCTCGACCGCAATCGAGACGGCTTTCTCAGCCGTCAGGAGTACGACTATCACCCCAACTGATCGCGGTATTCCTACCCCTATCGACGCGAGTGCTCAGGCACCGTGTCGATAGGAGATTTTTCACTTCGCTCCTGCGACAAGTTTGAGGTCGGGCGGTCGCCGGCGCTGACCTATACTGTGCTCGGTACCCGATCCACCCAACCCAGCGAGCGACTTCCACGCCAGTCGTACCCGGGACTTCCGATTCATTCGGCAGCGAAGCGATGATTCCGTACACGAGCAGGACCGCCACCCTGTCAGACTTGCGGGACCAGTTGATAAAGCTGCTGGACGACGCCGAAGCCGCTCTGCCAAGGGGCCAGGAAGCAGTGCGCGCCAGCCTGCTCGAGGCCCTCAACCTGCTTAGCCAGGCCCCACCGGAAGTCTGGCCGCAAGGCTCCTTGCATGGCGGTCTGGCCGGCTGGCAAGTGAAGCGCGTGGCCACCTTCGTCGACACCCATCTGGACTCGACCATCCACGTCATCGACATGGCGTGCCAGGCTCGCCTGAGCCTCAGCCACTTCTCACATGCTTTCAGGCACACCTTCGGCGAGCCACCGCTGGCCTATGTGACGAGACGACGCCTGCTGAAGGCCTGCGAGATGATGCGCTCCGGCACCGAGCCGCTTTCGAGCATAGCGCGCGAATGCGGCTTCTACGACCAGTCGCACTTCACCCGCCACTTTCACCGCCGACTGGGCATGACCCCACAGAGCTGGCGCCGTTTGCATGCCGAAGAACCCAACGACTGAGGCAGCCGGCAAACCTGTGCCCGTGGTGGCGATCTCTCACGCCGGCCGTTCCAGACCGAACAGATCGGTCGTGCGAGCATAGTCGCTGCCCGCCATACGCCCGATGGGCTTGAGCGCCTCGACGCTTACGTGCCGCCCGTTCCAGATGGCGTCGTCGATATGGATCGACACCACCTCCGCCAGCACCAGACAACCCGCCATGGGCTGGTCACCGAAGCGCTCGATCTTGCGCAACCGACAGCCGAAAGCCACCGGCGCCGCTACCACCCGCGGCACCGAGAGTCCCGGCATGGTCACCTTCTCCAGCCCCGCCAGGGCGAACTCGTCCTCCCCCGCCGGCAAGCTGGCGCTGGTGGCGTTCATTTCATTGACCAGCGCCTCGCCGCTGATGTGCACCACGCACTCCGGCACCTGCTCCAGGTTGCGGATGGTGTCCTTGGGCTGGCTTTCTCCATTGAGTAAAGGGGAAAAGCCCAGCACCGGCGGCGCCACGCTCACTACGTTGAAAAAGGAGAACGGCGCCAGATTGGTGCGTCCTTCGGCATCCTGGGTGGACACCCAGGCGATGGGACGCGGGCAGATGGTGCCGCAGAACAGGCGATAGATGGCCCCGCTGCTCAGCGGAGCTTCTTCCAATAGATAGTCGCTCATGGCCAGCCCTTGTTGCAGTCGATAAGGCCTCCCATCCTACACCGCTCGACAGGCTGCTCAATGCGGCTGCGCCAGCCCGGATCATTAGTATTCGCGTCTGATGCAGCCGCCCCACCTGCGCAACTCGTTGTTTAATCAACAACAGCCACCTAATTCGAACCTCATGACGCTCCTGCCGCAGGGCGAAGACGAGACCGTATACATTCTTCGATTTCTGGCTTCGATGCTGACGACATCACCGCAGCGAATCTGCTCGAAGGGACCACAAGACACCAAGAGCCAGCGCATGCGCTGGCTCTTGGTTTTCTTGGATGGCTCGTAACTGACGCCGTTACACCACGTTAACCCACTGCTCGCTGAGGGACCAGAGCTGCCTGGCCCTGTCGGCGTCGAGCGCGTAGGACTTCACACCGTCGGCAAAGGGGTTGGGGGTATCGTCGATCGGAGCGACCGCGCAGTCTTCGAGGTAGCGCCCGCCAATCTCGTCCTTGTCGGCCACTACGGCCGCCCAGACCGAGGTGGCGGCCGCCTGAGGAATCTCTTTCAGCTCGAGTGGGGGAAGACCCGCATCGGCGCGCGCTTTGCCCACCGTCTCGAAAAGCTCCTGCACCGCCTCCGGAGAAAAGTGACGAGCGAGATCCGTCATGCTGTTCCCCGGCATCACCGAGGCCGCGCGGATTCCACGATCCCGATGCCGCCGGTCGAACTCCACGGCGAACAGAGACATGGCCGTCTTCGACTTGCCATAGGCGACAAAGGGGTTGTACTCCTGTCGCTCGAAACCAGGATCGTCCAGGTCGACATCGGCGACGCGGTGAGCCTGGGACGAGAGCATCACCACGCGGCCATTGTCGGCGAGCAGCCGTTCGATCCGCGTGATCAATGCGAAATGGCCGAGATAGTTTGCGGCAAACTGAAGCTCAAAGCCGTCCACCGTTTTTTCAAATGGCGTGGCCATCACACCGGCGTTGGCGATGATGGCATCGAACGGCATCCCGTCAGTCAGCAGCTTGTCCGTACAGGCGCGAACGCTTTGCAGGGAAGCTAGATCGAGCTCGACCAGCGCCAGATTACTCCCGCCTTGCGACGCAGCGTCACGAACCGCCGCCGTGGCCGCCTCTGCTCTGGCGAGGCCCCGTACCGCACCGATGACAGTAGCGCCCTTGGCCACGAGCGCACGGGCCGTTTCGAGCCCGATACCACCCGATATACCCGTAACGAGGAATCGCTTTCCCGTGAGATCGATGCCGGCAAGCACTTCATCGGCGGTCGTCTTTGCACCCAATTTATCAGTCATGTCTTTTTCCTCTACCGTGTAGGGGCTTCTTCGCCCCTCTTCTTGATGCTTAGATTTGGACTCCACCAGCCACGTCCAGTACGGCGCCGCTGATGTAGCCCGCGTTGGGTCCTGCCAGGAAGCAAACCGTCGCCGCCACCTCCTCCAGAGTGGCGATCCGGCGGATGGGATGAAGATCCATCAACGTTTCCGGCACGTTGTGGGCCACTTCCGCCGCCATATCCGTCGGCATGATGCCCGGCTGCACGACATTGACGGTGATATTGCGCGGGCCAAGATCGCGCCCGACACCTTTCGCATAACCCACGATGGCGGCCTTGGTGCCCGCGTAATCCGCCACGCCGGGGAAGGCCACACGGCTGGCGATCGCCGAGCCGATGAAGATGATGCGTCCCCCGTCCGAGAGCTGGCGTGCGGCGGCCCGCGTGGTTGCCACCGCCCCGAGTACGTTGATGCGCCACTGGCGGTCGAGCGCCTCGGCATCGAGTTCAGGATCGTCGACCAGCTTGCCCTGAACCGCGATGGCGGCGTTGTTGACCAGGATGTCGAGCCTGCCGAAATGAGAGACGACGTCATCGATCAAGGCGGCGGCTGAAGACGTATCGGCCTGGTCGCTCCTGATCGCGATGGCCTGAGTCCCTTTTGCCTTCAGCTTCTCGACCACGGCCTCGGCCTTGTCGGCAGAGGCCACGTAGCTGATGGCCACGTCCGCCCCCTGTTCGGCAAGCGCTTCCGCAATGGCCGCTCCAAGCCCTCGCGACCCGCCGGTGACGAGTGCCACCTGGCCCATCAATTCCTTCTGCATAACCACCTCTCTCAACGTGGAGGAACGATTCCGTGCGAAAGGAATCACATTCAATAACAATCGTTACTATAACGAACGTTATTAAATTGGACTGAGGGCGTCAAGAAATTTAGTATCGATTGGTATGAAAAAGAGGAGGCGATCCGATGGGACGTCAGCGCGAATTCGATGTGGAGCAGGCGCTGGACGCGGCCCTCTGTATGTTCTGGCGCAAGGGCTATGAGGGCACGTCGTACACCGACCTGACGCAGGCCACGGGTGTCGAGCGCCCGGGGCTCTACTCGGCCTTCGGCAACAAGGAGGCGCTGTTCCGTCAAGCGATGGAACGCTACTTCACGCACTACCTGGATTACTTCCCGGCGGCGCTGGACCTGCCAACCTCACGAGAGGTGGTGGAAGAGATCTTTCGTGGGGCGGCAGATCTGCATACCCGCCACCCCGACCGCCCGGGGTGCCTCGGTATTCACGGCGCCCTGGCAGGCTCGGACGATGCAGAGCCCATTCGTCAGGCGCTGATCGAAGCCCGTGCGAAGGGGGAGGTCATGCTGCGCGAGCGCTTCGAACGGGCCAAGCAGGAGGGGGATCTGCCGCCGTCGGCCAACAGCGCCGTGCTGGCCGCCTATGTCATGACCGTGCTGCACGGCATGGCGGTGCAGGCCAAGGCCGGCTTCAGCCGCGACATGCTGGAGGCCATCACAGAGCACGCGCTTTCCACCTGGCCAGAAAAAGGCTCCCCTTCTACCGGCAATCCTCCTAAACCCGACGGCTCAAGCGGCTGATCAGGCCGAGGACAGCGATGCCTCTGCCGGACCAGCCCAACCAGCTATGGGTGGTGACTGGCTTTCCACTTTCGCGGCGATTGCCCGGATTGCGCCTTGAACGCTCGCGAGAGCGCGGCTTCACTCCCGTAGCCAACATCTGTTGCGATCATTTTCAGAGGCCGCCCGCGCAGCAAGGCCTTCTGTGCCAGCCGCACGCGCCAACTTTGTAGATACTGCCCTGGCGTTACACCTACCATCTCGCGAAAGGTCGTGGCGAATGCGCTGCGCGACATGCCGGCAACATTCGCCAGTTCGTCCAGTGTCCACGCCTGCTCTGGCTTCTCATGCATAGCCACCAGTGCGTTGCGCAGGCGCGGATGTGACAACCCGGACAGCAAGCCACCGTGCACTTCGCCACTGGTCATCAGTTGGCGCAAAACCTGGACCATCACCACCTCGAGGAGACGCTCGACCAGCGCAACGCGCCCGCATCGCTGCTCGAATGCCTCCTCGAATAACAACTCCAGCACCGGCTCGGCGCCAGCAATGTCTGCCAGCGGCAGGCAGACGACCTCCGGTAGCGCCGATGCGATCGGATTGCCTGCTCCGCCCTCGAATGACAGGTTCGCGCAGACCATGTCCGCACCACGCTCGGGATCGGTGAGGAAGCGATGCGTCAGCGGTCGTGGGAACAACAACAGGCTCGGTCGTTCGACCTTCAGTAACTCCCTGCCGTACCGCACCTCAACTGCCCCACACCGCACCAGGTGCAACTGTCCATGGGCGCCGTCACTTTGCAGTGTGTTGGTGCCGCACAACGCCCCCGCATTGAACACCTGCGCGCTCACCGGGAAATGCGCCATCAGCGCCGCAAGCCGGTCGACCATGCCTCGTACTCCTGATCAAGTTTTCAGGACTTTATGCCACCAATTGTATCAATGGAACGCGCAGAATACATCTCACCGGGTAACACCACCCGGCCACTCAACTGAACAGGAACGACTGCCATGTCCATCGAAAAAATCCTCTACACCGCCACCGCTACTGCCACAGGGGGCCGCGAAGGCCGCGCCACTTCCTCCGACGGCGTACTCGACGTTCAGCTGTCCACCCCGCGTGAGCTGGGCGGCGCCGGCGGCCCTGGCACCAACCCGGAGCAGTTGTTCGCCGCCGGATACTCGGCCTGCTTCCTCGGCGCACTGAAGTTCGTCGCCAGCCAGCAGAAAGTCGTACTTCCCGCGGATACCAAGGTCACCGGCAAGGTCGGCATCGGCCAGATCCCCACCGGTTTCGGTATCGAGGCAGAACTGACCATCGCCGCCCCCGGACTCGACCGCAACACCCTGCAAGATCTGGTCGACCAAGCCCACATCGTCTGCCCGTACTCCAATGCGACGCGCGGAAACATCGACGTGACGCTGCGCATAGCCGACTGATTGCACGGATCTGCTGAACTTCCTCAAGAACTGAGTTGAATGACTGAAACAACAAATGGTCGGGAGATATAGGCCCTGTATGCCCAGCTCCCGACCATGGAAATCAGTGGTAATTCCAGACCAATCTCAATGCGACACTGCCAGTTCCGGCACCCGTTCTGGTGGCATCAGCGCCAGAGATGCCTTCATTTCACGCACCTCCTCGCCGGGCGGCCGGCCGAAGAAGCGTTTGAACTCGCGGCTGAACTGCGAAGCACTCTCGTAACCCACCCGGGCGGCGGCCGCCGCTGCAGGCAGACCGTCGCGAATCATCATCATGCGTGCCTGATGCAGCCGTGTGGACTTGATGTACTGCAGGGGTGAGGTTTGCGTCACCGCCTTGAAGTGCACGTGAAAGGCCGCCGTGCTCATGCCGACATCGCTGGCCAGCCCCCCCACCTCCAGGGGCTCGGCGTACTCCGCGTGAATACGGTGCAGCGCCTTGGCGATCCTGCCGAACTGGCCCTGCTGGGCCAGCGCCGCGCGCATGCTCCCACCCTGCTCGCCGGCCAGTATCCGATAGTAGATCTCCCGCACGATATTGGGCGCCAGCACTTGCGCTTCCATAGGCGAGGTCAGCGCCTCGAGCAGCCTGAGCGTGGCATCCGACATGGGTGCATCGAGCGGCGTGGAGAGCATGCATCTGGGGGTCGACTTCGAACGTGCGTCCGTCTGGTCCAGCATGAAGACCAGCTCCGCCACCACGGCCATGTCCAGCCGAATCGACATGGCCAGCAACGGCTCCTCGGGGCTGGCCTCGGTTTCCGCGGCAAAAGGCAGCGGTACCGACAGTACGAGATAATGCAGGGCATCGTAGAGATACACGTCATCGCCCAGGTAGCCTCGCTTGCGACCCTGGCACACGATCACGATGCACGGCTCGTACATCACCGGGGCGAGCTTCAGCGATCGGTCCGAGCGCATGAAGCGCACCTCGTTCAGCAGCGACTGGGTAAACCCCTCACGCGGCGCTAGCCGATAAAGCAGTTCAACCATTCGTTCCTGGGAATTCAGGGTAGGTCGTATAGGCACGTGGTAGCCCTCACAATTCGCGTCACTAAAGATTTAGGCAAACTTTCGGGCAAAACACACCCTAAAAGCGCTTCCTCTACAGGATTAGGCAATACTGCAATAGGAATGACTCTGTCGGCTTTTACTGCGCCTCCGTAGGCTTACTACAACGACGCTCTTGCTCGCGAATCGATCATCCAAGTTCTGTCAGAGAGTCGTCACAAGCCACCCATACGGAGTCATCTCTATATGAGCAAAGTCATTCTTCTCACCGGTGCCAGCAGCGGCATTGGCGAGGCCACTGCCCGGTTGCTGGCCAAACAAGGCCATCATCTGGTCATCGGTGCTCGCCGCACCGAGCGCCTGGAAGCATTAGCTCAGGCCATTCGTTCCGAAGGCGGTAACGTCGAGTATCGAGCGTTGGATGTTACTCAACGCGAAGACGTGCAGGCCTTCGCCGATGCCGCGCTGAAGCTCCATGGTCGCATCGATGTGATCATCAACAACGCTGGCGTCATGCCGCTCTCGCCCCTGTCCTCGCTCAAGGTCGAGGAGTGGGACCGCATGATCGACGTCAACATCCGCGGCGTGCTGCACGGTATCGCTGCCGTGCTGCCCACCATGCAGACCCAGGGCAGCGGACAGGTGATCAACATCTCCTCCATCGGCGGCCTCTTCGTGGTGCCCACCGGCGCTGTCTACTGCGCCACCAAGTTCGCCGTACGGGCCATTTCCGACGGGCTGCGCCAGGAGCACGACAACCTGCGCGTCACCTGCGTCTATCCCGGCGTGGTCGAGTCTGAACTGGCCGACACCATCACCGATGCCGGCGCCGCCGAAGCGATGAAGAGTTTCCGTGAGATAGCTCTCAAGCCCGAGGCCATCGCCGCGGCCATCGCTCACGTCATCGCCCAGCCCGATGGGGTAGATACCAGCGACATCGTGGTTCGCCCCACCGCAAGTCCTGCATGACGGAGTGTTCATCGACGACGTGCTCTATCACGCCGGCATGGTGCTACGGCGGGAAGAGTAGCGCTTGGTGCTGAAGAAATTTCCAGCCTGTCTACTTAAGGAAATACATGATGAAATTGCAGAAAAGCTTACTGTTTCTTGCACTCGCTCTTGCCTCGAATATCACCCTTGCGGAACAGGGTGCAGAGGAGCCGATTCCGCCCCTCGCTTACTCAAGCTCGAGCGCAACCGGCCAGAATAACTTCGATCGGCTCGACCTGGATGGCGATGGCTATATCTCACGTGAAGAGGCCCAGGTGGGCACGCTGCCGGAAATCTTCCTGTTCATGGATCGCAACCACGACGGCAGGATCTCCCGTCAGGAGTTCCACTATCGCCCGCGTTGACCGGCTCGTCGAAGCGAGAACACCAGCGACACTGACCTAAATACACGTAAAAGGAGGGAGCCTTGGGCTCCCTCAGCGCCAGGAGGGCCGGATATCCACTCATGCCGAACTCTCTCCCGGTGGCGAAAAGCCAGACCGAACGGCACCTTCCTCACTCACGCCCAAGCCTTGATTAAGCTGACCGAACGGCACATGCACCGACGGCAGAATATCGCTGGTGGCCGAGAGATGGGATGCCTGGTCGTCGAAGAAGATATGCGGCTTGATGATGCCGAGAACGTGCTCTTTGGCGATGCCGCCGAGGAAATAGGCCTCGTTGACCGTCACGCCCCAGCTACGCATGGTGTGGATGACCCGCTCATGGGCCGGCGCGTTGCGGGCGGTGACGATGGAGACCCTGACCTTAGGACGATACGCTCCCTGCGTCTCCTCCTCGCGCTGCTTTTCCAGCATCTGGATATGCGCCAGCTTGCGCAGAAAAACGGCCAACAAGCCCGCTGCGGGCGGTACCTGGGCATTGGCCCGTTCATACGCGTGAAAGGCTTCGATTCCTTGCTTCTGGTAGATGGTTTCGGACTCGTCGGTGACCAGCACGCCATCGAAGTCGAAGGCAATGCGCAGCTCCTCCTCGTCGGTCAGATCGAGATCACCCGATGACAGCACCTGCCCCGCCGGGTGCCCGGCCAGGATCGCCTGGTCGACGTCCTGGCGATTGGCGGACAGAAAAAGGCTGATGTTCAACGCCGGAATGAAGCGATGGGGGTAACGCCCCTGAAGAAATATGGCCCGCGTAATGCCCAGCTCATGGTGCTCGATCGACTTCATGACCCGCAGTCCGGTTTCCGGATCGTTGCGCGAGAGCAGTACCACTTCGATGGGCGGGTTGTCCGGGCTCAGCTCGTTCAATGACAGCAGACGCTTGATGAACGGGAAGGCAACGCCGGTACTTAACGGCTTGTTCTCGTTGTCGCGCTGATAGATGCGATAGGACGCCTCGCCCTGCTCGCGAAAGACCCGATCGGATTCCTCCAGATCGAACAAGGCGCTGGATGCCAGTCCAATTACCAAGCGTTCACTGAGATCGTAGGCCATGGTCGTCGCTTGCTGCCGATCAAGGGTGGATTCCATTGACCATGCCCCAGGGAAGAGAATCGATCAAGCTTCGTCACGGCACCCGGGGGTAAGCCTGGATCGTTCGTCTTAGCGCATGGGCCGAGAAGGCTCCGGTCGTGTGACCAGCCAAACCGCCACCACAACCAGCATCGCCACTATAGCCCAGCGCAGCCAACCCTCACCCAGGTGCAGCAGAATCATCACCATGCTGGCGAAGATCATTCCCACGGCGACAAACTTGGCGCGCCGGGGGATCGCCTTCTCCTTCTCCCAGTTCTCAAGCAGTGGCCCGACATAGCGCCGCGAGCGAATCCAGGCCTCGAAGCGCGGTGAGCCGCGAGATGCACAATAGACCGCCGCCAGCATGAACTCCGTGGTCGGCAATAGCGGGAGAAACAGGCCGAGAAAACCCACCGCAAAGCTCAATGCCGCCAATGCCACCCATAACAATCGCACCATTACCATCGCCTCGTTAACGTACGGTTCATTCAATGCCATGAGAGTTAACGTTCCAAACGGGGGAATTCATCATATTCGTCAGTTATTGAGAATCATTACCACTAGTGATAGTATTCCCACCTCACCATGGGAGTCATCCACTATGGCTGGACGCACGAGCTACCGCCTTTTCGATATCACCCTGGCACGCCGTACCCAGGTCAGCCCATCGCTAGTCAGGTTCACCTTCACCGGGCCCCAGGTTGGCCGGATGGCCACCCACGCACCGGACCAACGCATCAAACTGTTCTTTCCCAAGGACGCCAACGGCCTAGACGCGCTGTTCGAGATCGCCAAGCTGGAAGAGCACGACTGGTTCGGCGCCTATCGTGCCCTGCCAGACGCCGAGCGCCCCCCCATGCGCACCTACACCATTCGTGCACTGCGCCCGGCACGCGGCGAAGTCGATGTGGAGTTCGTGCTGCACGGCGACAACGGCCCCGCCTCACGCTGGGCGATGCGCGCCCGTCCCGGCGACCGCCTGGCGATGACCGCTCCGCTGGCCAGTGCCGGGGGCGAAAAGCTCGGCTATGAGTGGAAGCCACCGCGGGGCGTACGGCGCATCCTAATTATCGCCGACGAGACCGCCCTGCCGGCGGCCGCCGGCATCTTCGAAACACTCGACGACCTGCCCCTCGCCCCACGGGTAGAGGCCATGCTCGAAGTACCGCGTAGGGACGATATCCAGCCCCTCTCTGCCCCCGCCAAGCTGCGCTGGTTACCCCGCGATAGCGAGCCGGGTTGCCACCACGGCGATCTGCTGAGGCGAGCGGTGCGCGACATCGACCTGCATCAGGAGATCCGCGCCCTAGGCGGACAACCGCATAGTGGCGCCAGCGAGGGGCTGGATGAAGACAACGCCGTCCTCTGGGAGCCCGCGAGTCTCGACGACAATGCCCCCTTCTATGCCTGGATTGCGGCAGAAACCAAGGTCACCCGGGATATTCGCCGCTATCTGGTCAATGAGTGCGGCCTGCCCAAGCAGTGCGTCACCAGCATGGGCTATTGGCGCCTGGGCAAGGCGGACGAATGAACCTCGCGCGGAAGCTTAAGTGACGACATCACCCGCCAATCACTGGCGAGACACCCCCGATCGCTATGGCCTCGTCAGCCGTCTCCTCCACTGGCTGACGGCAGCGCAAGTGATACTGTTATTCGGCGTTTTGTTGGCCTGGAAGGGATTCGGTGAGAACGCCGTCACTCTGGTATTGGCGAGGATCGGCCCCCACGGCTCGTTGGGCGCCATGCTGCTGGTGACAACGCTGCTGCGCGCCATGTGGGCCTATCGCCAGCGCCATCACCGACCGCCCCGCCCACCAGGCTTGGGGGGATTGCTGGCGCGCTGCATGCACCTGGCCTTCTATGCGCTGTTGATTCTGATACCGGCGCTGGCCATCCTGCGCCAGTATGGCCGGGGCGGCCACCTGATCTTCTATGGCATTGAACTGCTGCCGGAAGCGGAGCGCGAGATTGCCTGGATGATGGCGCCTGCCGACCTGCTGCACAGCACCCTGGCCTGGCTGCTACTGGCACTGATTGCCGGCCATGTGGCGATGGCGCTGGCCCATCGCCTGTGGCTCAAGGATGGCATCCTGGCGCGCATGCTGGGCTCACCCCAAACCACACGGGACAGCTAGCCAAGCTCGCGCCTAACCTGCACCGAAAGCCCCCGCCACCCGTTCGATATCGCCAGCGTCGAGCACGCCCGCCTGCCAGCGCAACGACAGCCAGGCGAGCAGATAGTCGTAGCGGGCGCGGACCAGGTCGCGCTGGGCTTCGACGTGCTGCTGTTCGGCGTTGAGGGCATCGAGGTTGGTGCGCTCGCCGCCGAGGATGCTGCGCCGGGTGGCATCGAGCCGCGCTTCGGCGGCGACCACGGCGTCGCGGTAGGCCTCGATGCGCCGCTGGCTGCTCAGGGTCATGCGGTACTGGCGCTCGACGTCGTTGAGCAGTTCGGCCATGGCGCCGTCAAGCTCGAAACGAGCCTGCTCCAGGGTGTCGCTGGCCTGACGGCTGGCGGCGCGCACGCGCCCTCCAGCGAATAGCGGCACCTGAACTTCCACGCCGATGCTGTCGGTGTCGTAGCGCTGTCCCACCTGATTCTCGGCGTTGGAGTCGGTGATCTGGCTGCGCGCCACCAGCCGCACGCTGGGCAAATGTCCGGCGCGCTGCTGGTTTCGCTGCTGCCGGGTGGCTTCGAGCAGGCTGCGCTGGGCGGCAAGCTCAGGGTTATGGGCCACGGCCAGCTCGCGCCACTCTTCAAGCGGCAGGAAGTCGGGCTCTTGCATATGCGCGGCATCGCTCAGCGGCACCAGCGCCGCGGCTGGCAGGTGGCCGATCAATATCGCCAGGGCGTTGCGGGCATCCTGCCAACGGTCCTCGGCCTCGATCAGCTGTGCCGCCAGAAGCCTCCGCTGCGCCTCGATCTCCATCTGGTCGGTGCGAGTGCCCTCGCCGCCTGCCACGAAGCGTCGGCTGCGTTCAGCCTCCTCTTCCAAGGCTCTGCCATGGGCGCGCATCAGCCCCACCTCCTCCTCGGCATAGAGGGCTTCGGTATAAGCCTGCAGCACCCGTACCGCCAGCGCCTGGCGCGCCCGCTCCAGGGTCAGGCCGGCGGCCTCGGCGCGTGCCTTACCCTCGCGGTACTGGGCGAATGCCGCTGCATCGAACAGCGGCTGGGTAAGGGTGAAACCAGAAGAGAAGCTGGTGTATTCCAGGTCCTGCCGGGTCGTACCCAAGGGAGTATCCTGACGAATCTCAGCGTCGTTGCGCATGCGGGTATAGCGGTAGCTCAGATTGGGCATCAGCGCGGCACGCCCCAGCGCCCGCTCATGGCTGCCCGCGGCGCTCTCGCTGCGGGCCGCTTGCCAGGTCGGGTCGTGCTGCAGCGCCAGCTCGTAGGCCTGGAGAAAATCCAGCGCCATGGCGGGCAGGGCCAGCAGTCCGCTCCCGGCCATCAGCAGCCAGGCGGCAAACCCGCGGCTAACCAGCTTATCCATCAGGCATCCCCCCAGGCGGTGCGAGCACGATCCAGCAGCGGCTTGAACAGGTAGTTGAGCAGCGTACGCTCGCCGGTGCGCACGAAGGCTTCCACCGGCATCCCGGCACGCAGCACGTCACTGCCCAGTCCCTCCAGGGCTTGCGCCGCCACTTCTACCTGAACGCGGTAGTAAGGCTCGCCACTGCGCTCATCGACCAAGCGGTCGGCGGAAACCTGGGCCACCTCGCCAGGCACCCTAGGTGTGGTGCTGCGCTCGAAGGCGGTGAAGGCAAGCTCCACCGACAGCCCAGCGTGCACCCGGTCGATATGCTCGACCGGTAATTGGCCCTCCACCAGCAGCGGCTCGTGCTCGGGGACGATCTCCATCAGGCGGCCGCCGGGCGCCACCACGCCGCCTTCGGTGTGCTGGGCCAACCCCACCACGATGCCTGCCGTCGGGGCGCGCAGTTGGGTATGGGCCAGCTCGAACTCCGCCGAGGTCAGGCGGCCGGCCAGCTCACGCATGCGCGAGCGTGCCTGGGTCAAGGCTTCGCGCACGTCGCGCTGATACTCCTCGCGGCGCTGGGTCATGCGCAGGCTGAGTTCGTCGATCTGACGCTCTGTCTGCTCCAGGGTGCCGCGGTCGGCGACCAGCTCTCCCTGCAGTTGGGCGTACTGGCTCTCGATCTCCAGTAGCCGGTTGCGCGGAATGTAGCCCTCTTCCGCCAGGCCGCGCAGGTTATCGCGCTGCTCGCCCAGCAGCGCCAGCCGCAGGCGCTTCTGCGTCAGCGATGCTTCTAGCCCGCTAGCCTGGGCGCGCTGGCCTGCCAGACTAGCGTCCAGCCCCGCCAGCTCCGAGGCGAGCGAGGCCTGACGGCTCTCGAACAGTTGGCGGTGCAGCGCCAGCACGGTCAGCAATTCGGGATCTGCCTGCGCGGTCAGCTCGGCGGGGAATTCGATGCTAACGAGACCGTCACGCTCCGCCTCGAGGCGGGCGATCTCCGCCAGGGTGGCGCTGTATTGGCCGCTCAGTACGTCCACCTCACTGGCATGGCGGGTGGCATCCAGGCTGACCAACACTTGGCCCTGGGTGACGCGGTCGCCCTCACGCACCCACAGCCGCTCGACAATGCCTCCGCTGGGATGCTCCACCGCCTGGCGGTTGCCCGACACCACCACGGTGGCAGGGACCGCCACGCCGTTATCCAGCGGCGCCAAAGCCGCCCACACCACGAAGCCCACGAAGCCCGTCAGCAACAGCCAGCCGCCCAGACGGCGCGGACGCCTCCGCCGCTGCGCCATCGCTTGCCAGTCCGGCGTGTCCCGCGAGGTGGAAGAGAATGCAGGGCCGGGCTCGACGCCACGTGCCGCATCGGTAGGTGGCATCATGCGCTGCGCTCCATCTGGTAGGGGCTGTGCGCCATCAAAGTGGCACCGCTAGAAGCGGCCTGACGTGCTGCCCCCGCCTGCAGTACCTCCTGAGTCGAGCCGAACGTCGCCTGCCGGCCTTCCTTCAGCGCCAGCAGGTGGGTGGTGGCCTTCAGCACCTGAGGCCGATGAGTGATCAGCACCACCGTCACGTTGCGCTCACGCAGCCACTGCAGGGCTGCCATCAACGCCTTCTCACCGGCTTCGTCGAGGTTGGCATTGGGCTCGTCGAGCACCACCAGCGATGGCGGACCGTAGAGCGCCCGGGCCAGGCCGATGCGTTGCCGCTGGCCGCCGGAGAGCCCCACGCCGCCATCGCCCAGCGGCGTGTCGTAGCCCTGGGGCAGCGACAGGATCAGCTCATGCACCCCAGCCGCCTTGGCGGCACCAATCACTTTTTCGGAATCCGGCTCGGCGAAGCGCGCAATATTCTCCGCCACGCTGCCGGCAAACAGCTCCACCTCTTGGGGCAGGTAGCCGATGTGCGGCCCTAACTGGGCCTTGTCCCAGTGCTGGATGGCGGCGCCATCCAGCCGCACCGTGCCAACCTGGGGCCGCCATACACCCACCAGCAGCCGCGCCAGGGTCGACTTGCCGGAACCGGAGGGGCCCACCACCCCCAGCGCGTCGCCCGGCGCCAGGCGAACATCGATCTGCACCAGGGTCGGTTTGCGGCCTCCCGGTGGCATCGCGCTAACGGCTTCTACCGCCACCTCGCCCCGCGGCGCGGGCAGCGCCATGCCCGCTTCGCGGGCAGGATGCGCCTCCAGCAGCGCCGCCAGACGCTGATGTGCCAGGCGCGTGGTGCTCCACTGCCGCCAGGCGTTGATCACCTGGTCGATGGGCCCCAGCACACGTCCCATCAGGATCGATCCCGCGATCATGGTGCCCGGGCTGATGGCGCCGCCTACCGCCAACCAGGCGCCCAAGCCCAGCACCAGTGACTGCAGCGCCACGCGCAGGCTTTTAGACGCCGCGGTGATCAGCGCCGTGCGCTCGCTGGCTAGCCCCTGCAGGGCAACAAAACCGCCATGCAGCCGCGCCCAACGCCGCGACAGCGCACCCAGCATGCCCATGGCTTCGATGGCCTCGGCATGGCGCAGTTGGGCCTCGGCGGTGCTGGCGGCCTGTACCGAAAGGCCGCCCGCTTCCCTCAACGGTGGCTGGGAGAGACGCTCGTTGAGCCACGCCAGGGCGACCAGTAGCAACGCGCCCGCCAGTGCCAGGCAGCCAATCCAGGGGTGGAACAGGAACATCACCAATAGATAGAGGGGAAACCAGGGAGCATCGAAGAAAGCGAATATCGCGCTTCCCGTAACGAACTGGCGCAGCGAGTCGAGATCCCGCGTGGCCTGCCCCGCCTGGGCATTGCCGCCGTGCAGGCCACGCTCGAAGGCCGCAGCGTAGACCCGCCCACCCAAATGCTCGTCCATCCCCTCGCCGATCTGGATCACTACCAGGCTGCGCACGTACTCCAGCGCCCCCATCAGCGCCAGCAAGCCCAGTGCCATCAGCGTCAGCAGCAGCAGCGTGGTGGTGTTGCCCGAGGCCAGCACCCGGTCGTAGACCTGCAGCATGTAGAGCGGCGGCACCAGCATCAGTAGATTGATCACTGCGCTATAGATGCCAACGCTGCGAAAGCCGCCGCGATAGGCACCCAGCGCCTGGCGTATCTCGTTACGCGGCTCGCCGCGCGAAGGTTTCATGGTGGGCTGCCCCTAAATAAGCGTCGTGGAAACTCGGCGCGCCCCCGTCGGGGCCCGCTCATGTATCTGTTCCGCTCATCGCAGGGTCACGGTGGTCATGCTTGACATCGCGCCACTGCTGGCGACAATGCCAAGGCACCGCGCCCCGGGCATAAGGCCCGTGGCGCGGTGATCAAAGGTTGCGGCAAGGGGGCTCCCCTTGCCTTTTTTATTATGTGGCGATGCTCAGGCAGCCAGGGCGACGTCGAGGTCGCTGGATGCCGCACCGACACCCACCAGGTCGGCGAGTTCGACTTGGCTGGGATCGAGGCCATTGTTCTCCAGCGCAGCGATCAGGCCACCGTTGGTGCCAGTACCGATGCTGTCGTCAGCTCCCTCTACTGAGCCATTCATCAGGCCCCAGATCACGTCATGGACATCGTTCTCGCGCCCTTCGGAGACATCACCCGTGATCGGAGTATCGAAGGTGAAGGTGATCCATTGGTCGATCACTTCTCCGCTGTTTTCATTGAGTCCAACGCCCAGAGTAATAGTGTCGATCTCGCCCCACAGAGTATGTGAGGTTGGACCATCCCCCGGGCTGCCGTTGAGCGGCGGGAAGTAGTAGCTCAGTTGACCCGTGGCCTGGAAAGCGAAGCCAAGGTCGGCGTCGTAGTAGGAGTAACTGGTGCCATTAAACATATCACCGCCATTGAAGCCCCCGGTATTGGCCGGGTGGGAGCCCTCCAAGCCACTTTGCTGGAACTCAATCAAAGCATCATAGAGGGTGCTTTCCAGATTGATGCCATCAAGTTCGAAGCTTTCATCGAAGTGAGTGACTGAAGCTGTCATATCGTTCTCCTTTTACTTACCAGATTCAGGTGTCAGAGTTTTCTCATGGCACCGTTATGGTGATCCCTACCGCAACCACCGACATACGGGATTTCCCGCATGTTCCTTTCTATGATCCGCAACGCGGATCACCGAATCAGAAGCGCAATTCCATACCGATCTGTGCCGTTCGCCCAGGGGAATAGACCCGTGCCAAGGCATCGGAATAGCCATCCAGGTACATTTCATCAGTGAGGTTCTCCACTGAGGCCAGGAATGCCAGGTGATCGTTGACCCGATAGCTGCCGTACCAGTCCCAGGTGGTGTAGCGGAACCAGGTCTGAGCACCCCCAGTGTCCTGGTTGTACCAGCCATTGCCGCTGTAGTTGTAACGCAGCCCGGTATCCAGACGCTGGTCAAACAGGCGCACACCGAGGTTGGCGGTACCCTTGTCTACTGGTTTGGCGATCACGCTATTGAAGGCCATATTGCCGCAGACCACCTGGTCGTTAGCCCACTCCTCCCAGGAGTCGTAACCCGCCTCGCGCGCCATCTCATGCTGCTCCGTCATCGAGCCATCCTCGTTGGGCTGGTCATACCTATGTTGACCGGCGCCAGCGAAGTAGAGGTCAGGGCAGAACTGATTGGGGCTACCCAGATAGTGGGTATAGGTCACCCCACCATAGATCCAGCCAGCATCGTAGCGGCTCTCCAGTTCGAGGCCGCGGAACTGAGTCCGGGTACGGTTATTGACGAAAGCCAGGCGGCTGGGGTCAGCCCCGTCGCTACCGGTGCGGCCTTGCCCAGGTAGCGCAACGCCCATTGCTGTAAAGAGGTAGTCATCCGCCCGGGTATCGAAGTAACCCAGTTTGGCGAATAGGGAGTCGCCAGGTGTCAGCAGGTCGTTGAATACCGTATTGGCACCGACCTCCCAGCTTGTAGTGGTTTCTGCATCCGCAAAGGGGTTGGGGAACATGAAGCTGCTGCCGGAGCCGGGATGCGCACCAACTACCAAGCTTTCATTAATGGAGGGTGGGCGCCAAGATTTACCCCAGTTGGCGTAGAGTTCTAGCCAGTCTGTCGGGCGAATCGCTGCCGCCAACGAGGGCAGCAACTTGCCTGCCGAACGGTCGACATGATGGTCGTAGAAACCATTTTCCTGCTCCCATCTGGCGGCGTACTGACTACCGTTGTATGCATTAAGAGGAATGGCCAAAATCGCCTCTTCGCCACCGGTTCTTCCCGCATCACAAAAGACGGCGGCGCTTGCATTGCCAGCTGCCGCACGGTTACATTGAAGACGCATATAGCGATCGAAGCGCGACTCATAGATGGCCCGCGTTCCATATACCTGGGTATCGCCCGTTAGCCAGTAGTGGTCGTAGCGCAGCCCCGCAGATAGGGTGTAAAGGTCGTCTTCGAGGGTTAGATTGCTAAAGATACTGCCAACAGAGCGCTCGCCATAAGGGTTCAGTGCTTCGCCCTCGCCATACTGGGTATGATCAGGCAGTTGGCGCCCTTCACGATCAACACGGACCTCGGAATCAGCCTTGTCGCGAAAATACTCAATACCGTAATTGGCGCTGAGCTGAGTAGTGTCGTTCAGAGCGAAGCGCGAGGTGTTGTCGACCTGAATACCGTAGGTACGGGTCGAGATATTCTGGTCCCTGCCAATGCCATAGCTGCAATGGGTCTGCCATGAGCTTGGAATCGGGTCCTGATCGCAAAATCCGAAATCCCAGGCAAAATCCACCAACCCCGTGTCGCCAGGCGGATACGCCGGATTGTTGTAGTTGTTGAGCTCGGTATCCACGCCATAAAGTTTGACGTTGAGATCAAACCAGTTGTTGTTGCTAGGGTTCCAGTTGTAGTCGAAGGCAAGGCTCTGCGATTCGACGCTCGACGTACCCAGCTCGCGCCAGGGCGTGCCGCTCTCCTGCATAGAGGGATCTGCGTCAGTGGTATTGCTATAGTCGATCTCGGTACCGGCATAGGTGAACTGCAAGGACTGTTCAGGCGTGAGATGCAACCGGCCCTTGAACAGGCTGGACTCCTGAGTCTGGCGCGCGAACTTGACGTCATCATAGTAGGAGTCGTAGCCAGTATCGCTCCAGACACGATTGCGATCACCACCGCCCCGCGAGCCGATACTGTAGTCGCCCAGTGAGCGACGGCTACGCGCGCCAAGCAGTTCCAGATTGTCACCAAAGCGCCCTGCGACTGCGACGCTACCGATAAAGTTGACGCCGTTACCTTCTCCTCCGGCACCGGTGATCCCCCTCAGACGTACGCCAACGTCATTGTCAGGAAGAATGACATCGTCATAGTCGAGCGTCTGAAAATTGACGCTACCCGCGATGGCGGTAGCACCATGCACTCCGCTGCGTGGGCCCCGCTCTACCACCGCGCCAGACAGCAGCTCCGAGTCGACATACATTTCGCCATTACGTTGCTGGTGAGCGTTCTGGACGAAGTTCTGGCGCATGCCGTCGATCATCATATTGACGCGGCCAAAATCCTGCATGCCGCGGATATTCACCGATAGCCCAGGGTTGTGCCGATTGGTGGCGCTCGCCACACCGGGCGTCTCGATCAGCATATCGGAAGCGTGGCGAGGCGGACGCTGGTCAATACGCTCGCGGCTGATCACGCTCACCGAGCGCGGTTCGTGGTAGACCCAGTCGTCGCCCAGACGGCCAGCGGTAACCGTCAGGGTGCTGAACATGACCTGGTCGCCCACGGTGGTCATGGTGGCGGGCCGCGGCTCGACGAGTTCGGCAGTACGCGCATTACGATATTCAACGGCCAAACCGCTTCCCATCAGCAGAGCACGCAAGGCCTCGTCGGCGGTCATCTCGCCCTGCAGCGCCGGCGCCACGCCACCGATGGCCCGGTCGTCCGGACGCAGTACCGAGATGTTGGTAATGGCAGTGAATTCACCCAGCGAATAGAGCAACGACTGCTCGGGCAGATCGAAGCGGTAACGCTGCTGGGCGAGCGTCTGGTCATCGCCCTGCCCCGTCGTATCACGGCTTTCTCCCGTCTGCCCATGAGCCTCGCGCAGCCCGACGAGTATCACGAAAATCGTCAGCATCACGACGATGCCAGCCCCCTCCGCGACCTTGCGATAGAGACCTTTCCCCGCGCCGGGTAGCCTCTCACGCTGTTCATGCTGCATTTGACGTCCCTCTGCATCAGACTTATTGAATGATTTTGCTTCTCATTCAATAAACGTTCGAGGCTGAGGAGTTCCTCAATGATTCGGCCAAAATCGATTGCAATCGCGATGTTGCAGAGAGCGTGCCAGCGTTACGCTAGAGTGGCAGGCTATGAGCACGGGGGCTCAAGCCTCGAAAGAGGGCCAGTGCAGTGAAAACCATACAAGCTGCTTGTACCGTCATTCGGCGCGAAGATGGCGCCACCCTGATGGTAAAACGCCTGAACCCGCCTGAAGCGGGCTTATGGTCCGTTCCCGGTGGCAAGGTCGAGCCCGGCGAGAGTCTGCGCGCCGCCGCTGCCCGCAGAGCTGCTCAATCATCTATGCGCGGCGGGACTGGCTACCCGGCGCTAGGCACATCGTTACCTCGATTCGCCCTTGGCGATTGACACATCAACGAACCAGCGGGCGCGCTAGCGCTTCGACGCAGGCGAAGGCTTCCTTGGCACCGGCGATCGCCTGCACGATGCCGGTCTCAGGCAGCGGTATCGCATCCAACTGTTGCGTAAAGTTTCGCCAATGTAGGCCGCGGCCGTCGTCGCTGGGCGCCAGGTGGCGCGCTCCGTAGCTGGCAGATAGCCCCAGCTCGGCGGCTCGCTTGAACAGAAAGGCCGCCCCCAGATTGGAGCCCTCGTTCACATACAGCCAACCCAGCAGATAAGGCGCCGCCTCACTTGTCGGCGCTGCCAACGGCTTGGCCTGTGCCTGACGTTCGGCGTCGACGTCGACATTCAAATCCAGGCAGTCGCGTACCACGGCGGCGTGTCGACAGCGCAGGGTCAAGTCGGAGATCCAGTCGGCCAGCTGTGGATGGCGATAGACGGGCAGGCAGCGCTGTTGAAAGCCGTATTGCACCCGCAAGAAGCGCGCATAGCCTTCCAGGTCGTCAAAAGGGCGCAGTGTCATGATCGCGTGATCAACCCGCTCATGCTGCTCTCGGGTGGCATGCTTGAGGCGCTTGCTGAATGGCTGAACGGTGGTCTGCTCTGGCGGGGTTACGGTTTCCATGAGGGCCTCGTCATAGGGAAGGGACAGTTTGCTGGGTAGCGTGCGCTGGCGACGCCAGCCAGGTAACGCCTGGCAGACGCCTGACGGTTATCCCCAGGCTGGTTTCCAGGGCATCGAGAATGGCGTCGGGATCATTGGCAGGGAAGCTGCCGGAAAGCCGATGTGATGTTGCCCCATCGCCACTGACGACCACTCGGCCTGGCAGCATACGCTCGAGCTGCAAGGCGACCTCGCCGAGCGCGATCTGGTCGAACAGCAGTTGGCCCCGGGCCCAAGCCAGGCGGCCTCTGGCATCGATCTCGCTGGGCTCGCCATGCAGCGATCCGCGGTGAAGCTGGACCTCCTGATTGGCGCCCAGCACCACTCGCTCAGTGCTTTCGTCACGCTGACCACGAGAAACCGCCACACGTCCTTCCTCCACGGAGACGCGAACGTCGTCGGCAAATCGCTCTACGGCAAAGCGCGTGCCCACCACCTCGGCTTTCGCCTCGCCGGCCAATACCGTAAAAGGACGTGCCGGTTCGCTGGCCACATCCACCCACAGCCGGCCTCGGCGCAGCGTCAGCTGCCGTCCGCCATCCGTCATCACGATATCCACGGCGCTATCGGCATCGAGAAACAGCCGGGTGCCATCTTCCAGCGTCACCTGCTGGCTATGCCCCGGCGCCGTGGCCAAGTCTGCCATCCACCTGTCGAACAGACCAGGATCGCGCCAGGCACCGAAGCCGAGCAGTAGCGTCAGCGGCAGGCATGCTGCCGCCGCCCACGGCCAGGATTGGTGCGACGAGGCCGGGCGGGCACTCGCTTCGCGCTCGGCGAGCAACCTGGCCGGCGCTTCCACCGCTTGCCATAGCTGCTCCGCCTCTGCATAGGCCTCTTCATGTCGCTCGCTCTGCGCCAACCATGCCTCGAAGGCATGCCGATCCGCCTCGCTGGCAGAGGGGTCTCGCAGGCGTAGAAACCATTGAATGGCTTCATCATCGAGCGCTTCCTGGGAAGGTAACGCCACCTTGGTACATCTCCTCATCGCACGATCATCGTTGTTTCGGCAATTGTGGTTGTCTTCTCTAATAACGATTCAGCAGCCAGATTCCCTCACTCTTCTTCCTGCCGACGTTGCCACTGGCGGCATGCCCGCATCGCTCGCATCATCTCTTTCTCCACGGTGCTGATTGAAACTCCCAACTGCTTGGCAATAGCGGCGTAGGTTTCGCCTTCGACGCGATTGAGCAGAAAGATACGGCGCGTGCGCTCAGGCAATGCATCCAGTTCAGCCACCAGATTGCCCCAGCGTTCGAGCGTAGCCGCGACTCTCTCGGGGCTGGGGTGAGCGTTATCCTGCTCTTCTGCCTGAGCAGTCTCTTGATGACGTTGGCGTACCTTCTGGGCGCGCAGATGATCGAGCGCCAAGTTGTGCGCGGTACGGTAGAGCAGGCCTACAGAGTCATCGTCTTTGGGCTGGCGATGCCACAGCTTGACGAAGGTTTCCTGCGCCAAGTCTTCGGCTTCGGCCTCGTTGTCGACGATACGTCTGATCCGTTGGACCAGCCGCGGTCGTTCCCCGAGGAACATCTTTAGCAGCGAGCGTGGTGAGGTGGGCATAAGACGAGTGGAAATCTCGTAGCGCTGTCATGAGTAGCAACACATAATGAATTAAACAATACTCATTATCAAACACGAGAGATTACAGCTTGCATGTGCATGGCTGCGTAGCCTTAGCCACGTAAAACTGCATAACGGTATTTATGGCAATATGGTTGGGTTCACGTACGCAGCAAGGATCCGCCATGCCGTTCGCCGCTACGCCCCTCACCCCCGGCTTCATGGTCGTTCACGGCAATCGCCTGGAGGACCTGCGCGGCGTGGCGGTGGAGTGGATGAAGCGCCACCCGCTGGCACCGCTGGAGAACGAGACGATCCTGGTGCAGAGCAACGGCATCGGCCAGTGGATGAAGCTGGCGCTGGCCGCCGACGAGGCCGACGGCGGCAGCGGCATCGCCGCCGCGCTGGACGTCACCCTGCCGGCGCGCTTCCTGTGGCAGGCCTACCGTGCGGTGCTCAACCATGTGGAAGGCGATGCCAATGCGGTGCCGGCCACCTCGCCCTTCGACAAGTCGCGCCTGCTGTGGCGGCTGCTGCGCCTGCTGCCGGAACTGATGCCGCGTGACGAGTTCGCCCCGCTGCGCCGCTTCCTCGAAGGCGACAGCGACCTGCGCAAACACCACCAGCTCGCCGAGCGCCTGGCCGACCTGTTCGACCAATACCAGGTATACCGTGCGGACTGGCTCGAGGCCTGGGCTCGCGGCGAGGACGTGCTGATCTCCGCCCGCGGCGAAGCCCGCCCGCTGGACGATACCCAGCGCTGGCAACCGGCCTTGTGGCGAGCCGTGGTGAAAAGTGTTGCCGAGGACGTAGGCGACGACGGCGTGGCCTCCAGCCGCGCTATGGTGCACCGGCGCTTTCTCGCCGCCGCCCGCGAGCTTCACGGCGGCGAATGCCCCCCCGGCCTGCCGCGGCGGGTGATGGTGTTCGGCATCTCCTCGCTGCCGCAGCAGGCGCTGGAAGCGTTGGCCGCCATCGCCCGCTGCTGCCAGGTGGTGCTGTGCGTGCACAACCCCTGCCAGCACTACTGGGCCGACATCATCGAACACAAGGATCTGCTCCGTGCCCAGCGCTACCGCCAGCGACGCAAGCAGGGCATGCCGGCCCAGCTCGACGTGCTCGGCGTTGGAGATGCCAGTGGTGACGGAGCGGAGAGCCTGCACCTACACGCCCAACCGCTGCTGGCCGCCTGGGGCAAGCAGGGCCGCGATTACCTGCGCCTGCTCGACGAGCACGACGACGCCCAGCAGTACGAGGCGTTGTTCAAGGCCGACTCGCTGCGCATCGATCTGTTCGAGCCCTTCGTGCGCGAAGGCGACGGCCGGCTGCTGCAACAGCTGCAGGACGACATCCGCGAGCTGCGACCGCTGCACGAGACCCGCGAGACCTGGCCGGCGGTGGACTCCAACTACGATGACTCCATCGTCTTTCACGCTGCCCACAGCCCCCAGCGCGAAGTGGAGATCCTGCACGACCAGCTGCTCGCCGCCTTCAGCGCCGACCCGAACCTCAAGCCCCGCGACGTGATCGTGATGGTGCCGGACATCGACCACTACGCACCTCACGTGCAGGCCGTATTTGGTCAAATTGAGCGCGACGACCCACGCTACATCCCCTTCACCCTCTCCGACCAGGGCAGCCGCCACCGCCTGCCGCTGCTGATCGCGCTGGAGAAACTGCTGCGCCTGCCGGAGCTGCGTCTCTCGGTGAGCGACCTGCTCGACCTGCTCGACGTGCCTGCCCTGCGCGCTCGCTTCGGCATCGACGAGCAGTACGTGCCCACCCTGCGCCGCTGGATCGAAGGCGCCGGCATCCGCTGGGGGCTCGACGCCGGCCAGCGCGGCAGCCTCGACCTGCCCGCCGGCATGGAACAGAACACCTGGGCCTTCGGCCTGCGCCGGCTGCTGCTGGGCTACGCCGTTGGCGAAGCCGCCAGCGGCCCGTGGCAGGGAATCGAACCCTTCGACGACATCGGCGGACTGGAGGCAGCGCTGGCCGGCCCACTAGCCGCGCTGCTGGAAACCCTGGAACAGCAATGGCGCTGCCTGCGCGAGCCCACCGACGTGGCCGGCTGGGTAGCGCGCCTGCGCACCCTGCTGGAGGCGAGCTTTATTGCCGAGGCCCCGGAAGACAGCCTGATGCTGGCCCAGCTCGAACAGACGCTACAGACCTGGCAGGAGAGCGCCGAAGAGGCCGGGCTGACCCGCGACCTGCCGCTCTCGGTGGTGCGCGAACACTGGCTGGCCCAGATCGACGAACCCAGCCTGTCGCAGCGCTTCCTGGCCGGCGCGGTGAACTTCGCCACGCTGATGCCGATGCGCGCCATCCCCTTCAAGCGGGTGTGCCTGCTGGGCATGAACGACGGCGACTACCCGCGCAGCCACCCGCCGATGGACTTCGACCTGATGAACGGCGACTACCGCCCCGGCGACCGCTCGCGCCGCGAGGACGACCGCTACCTGTTCCTGGAAGCGCTGCTCTCCGCCCGGGAGCAGCTCTACGTGAGCTGGGTGGGTCGCAGCATCGTCGACAACAGCGAGAAACCGCCCTCGGTGCTGGTCGGCCAGCTGCGCGATCATCTCCAGGGGGGTTGGCAAACGGCCGACGACAGCGACCTGCTCGCCGCCCTCACCACCGAGCACCCGCTGCAGCCGTTCAGCCGCACCTACTTCCCCAGCGAGGCGCAGCAGTCCGAGCGCAGCGTATCCACCCGGCGGCTGTTCACCTTCGCCCATGAGTGGCGCAAAATTCATGGACATGCGCATGGTGAAGCGGCACCGAAAGCGGCGCCTCTAGAGCTCGAGGCATTCACGCAGGAAACGCCGCTGACACTAGCCCAGCTCGGTGGCTTCTTGCGAGACCCGGCCCGCGCCTTCTTCACTACCCGGCTCAAGGTGTTTCTGGAACGCGAGGACATCGGCAGCCTCGACCACGAACCCTTCGCCCTGGACGGCCTCGCCAACTGGCAGCTGCAGGACCTGCTGATCCGCGAGCAACGCCGCGCCGTGGACGAAAACCGCGAGCGCCTGCCCGTACTGCTCGACACCCTCGACCGTTTGCAGGGCCAAGGCGTGCTGGCCATGGGCGCCTTTGGCGAGCGTATGCGCGAACAGCTCAGCGAACCGATGGAAGCGCTATTCGAGGCCTACGAAGAAGCGCTGGAGGCCTGGCCCCGCACCCTGCAAGAACCCGAACCGGTGCAGCTCAGCGTGCCCGGCGCTCCGCCGTTGGAAGACTGGCTCGACGAGCTGCGCGAGAGTGAATCGGGCGAGCGCTGCCGCCTGGTGCTCGCCAGCAGCAGCCTGGTCAAGAAAGGTAAATACCGCTGGTCGCATATCCTGCGCCACTGGGTCGCGCACCTGGCCGGCCACCTGAACGACAGGCCTATGACCACCCTGCTGCTCTCCAAGGCCGGCCACGTCACCCTGCCGCCTCTCGACCCGGAAGCAGCCCGTGGCCACCTGCGTGAGATCGTCCGCACCTGGCAGGCCGGCATGCAGATGCCGCTGCCGCTGGCCTGCGACACTGCCTTCGTGTGGCTGAGCAAATTGGGTACGCCGGAGAGTGAGCGCGACAGCGACGCCTGGCGCGCCGCCGCCAGCACCTACAACGGCGACGACTTCAACGCCGGCGAGGCGGGCCGCAACGCCTACCTCGCCCACCGCTGGCCCAGCTTCACCGCGCTCTACGAAGCCCGCCAGGACCGACTCGGCTTCGCCGAACTCACCGAACGACTGCTCGCCCCGGTGCACCTGGCCGTGAAAGGTGACAAGAAAGAGGGCGACAAGAAAGAGCGCGGGAAGAAGGCAACGAAGACATCGGGGAGCCAGGCATGAGCGACGTCACACAGTTGAATCCGCTCGACTTCCCCTTACATGGGAGCAGGTTGATCGAGGCGAGCGCCGGCACGGGCAAGACCTTCACCATCGCCCTGCTCTATGTGCGCCTGGTACTCGGCGCCCGCTCGACCGACGACGATGCCGCCTTCGAGCGTCCGCTCACGCCGCCCGAGATCCTCGTCGTCACCTTTACCAACGCCGCCACCCAGGAGCTGCGCGAGCGGATTCGCGCGCGGCTGGTGGAAGCCGCTGGAGTTTTTCTAACAGAGGCAGCTAGCGAGACTGACCAAGGGGCGCCGGGGGCAGGCCGTAGCGAGGGTCTTTTTCCAGGGAAGGAAAAAGTAGCGCCCAGGGATGGGTTCACAGCGCCCTCGCAGAGGCCTGTCGCCGGATCAGCCCCGACCGCCGACAGCCAAGCCGATCCGCTGTTGATCGCACTCCGCGACCAATACGATCCCGCCACCTGGCCCGCCTGCGCCCGGCGCCTGCAACTCGCCGCCGAATGGATGGACGAGGCCGCCGTCTCCACCATCCACAGCTGGTGCTACCGCATGCTGCGCGAGCACGCCTTCGACAGCGGCAGCCTGTTCTCGCTCAACCTGGAAAACGACCAGACCGAGCTGGAGCTCGAGGTGGTGCGCGACTACTGGCGCAGCTTCTACTACCCGCTGAGCGTCGACGAGCTGGCCACCGTGGTGCGCCACTGGAGCACCCCCGAGCAGCTCCACGCTGCAGTGCGCGGCCTGATGCCCGAAGCGGCAGCACTAAACAAGCACGCCCCGCCCCCGGCCGAGACCATCGCCAACGCCAGCCGCGAGACCGCCGAGCGCCTGGCCCAGCTCAAGGCGCCCTGGCCCCAGTGGCTCGACGAGTGCGAGGCGCTGTTCGAAGAGGCCGCCCAGCAGAAGGCCTTCAAGGGCCAGAGCTTCAACGCCAAGAGCCGCGCCAACTGGCTCGGCGCCCTGCGTGAATGGTGCCAAGGGGAGGCCACCTGGCCCGGCCTGACCGATGCCGCCTGGAAGCGCCTCACGCCACAGGGCATGGCTGATATCTGGCTCAAGGGCGAGCCGCCGGATCACCCGGCGCTGGCTGCGCTGGAAAAACTCCAGGACGAACTCAACGCCCTGCCCGAACCCTACGCCGACCTGCTCACCCACGCCGTGCACTGGTGCCGGGCGCGGCTCGACCGCGAGCAGGAGCGCCGCGCCGAGATGGGTCCCAACGAGCTGCTCACGCATCTCGACCGGGCGCTCACCGGCCCCAACTGCGAAGCGCTGGGCGCACAGATCCGCCGCCAGTTCCCGGTCGCCCTGGTCGACGAGTTCCAGGACACCGACCCGGTGCAGTACCGCATCTTCGACTGCGTGTACCGTATCCGCGAGAATCGCCCGGAGTGTGGTGTGTTTTTGATCGGCGACCCCAAGCAGGCGATCTACGCCTTCCGCGGCGCCGACATCTACACTTACCTGCGCGCCCGTCGCGACACTCAAGGCCGCCACGTCACCCTGGGCACCAACTTCCGCTCCAGCCGCGAGATGGTCGAGGCGGTGAACCGCTGCTTCGAATTCGCCGAAGCGCACCCGCCCGGCGCCTTCTTGTTCAATTCCCCCGAGGGGAACCCCGTTCCTTTCCTGCCCGTGGGAGCGAAAGGACGCAAGGACTCACTTACCCGTCAGGGCCAGCCGCTACCGGCCATGACCCTGTGGCAGCTGGAATGCGACGAACCGCTCTCCAAGACCGCCTACCAGCAGGAGATGGCCGAGCGCTGCGCCTCCACCATGGTGGAGCTGCTCAATGAGGGGCTAAGCGGTCGTACCGGATTCCAGAACGAGCAGGGCGAACTGCAGCCGCTCAAGCCTTCCGATATGGCGGTGCTGGTCAATGGCCTGGGCGAGGCGCGCTCGATCCGCCAGGCGCTGGCCCGGCGCGGGGTGAAGAGCGTCTACCTTTCGGACAAGGACAAGGTCTTCGCCTCGCCGGTCGCCCCCCAGCTCGACGCCTGGCTGCGCGCCTGTGCGGCGCCCGACGACGATAGACTGCTGCGTACCGCCCTGGCCACCTCGGTGCTGGGGCTCGATATCGCCACGCTGGATCGCTTGAACGAAGACGAACTGGCCTGGGAAGGCCGCGTGCTGCAGTTCCGCGACTACCACCGGCTGTGGCAACGCCAGGGTGTGCTGCCGCTGGTGCGCAAGATCATCCACGACTTCGACGTGGCGCAGCGGCTGCTTGCCAGCGGTCCCGCCAGCGAGGGTGAGCGCTTCCTAACGGACTTGTTACACCTGGGTGAGCTACTCCAGCACGCCAGCCAGGAGCTCGACGGCGAACACGCGCTGATCCGCTTTCTCGCCGAGGCCATCGCCAACCCCGAAGGCCACGGCGACACCCACAAGCTGCGCCTGGAGAGCGACGCCGACCTGGTGCAGGTCATCACCATCCACAAGTCCAAGGGGCTGGAGTACCCGCTGGTGTTCCTGCCCTTCATCTGCAACCACCGCGCCACCAAGAAGGACGACTCGCCGCTGCGCTGGCACGACGCCGAGGGCCGCCTGCGCATCAGCCTGGAAGCCGACGACGAGACCCTGGCCACCGTCGACCGCGAACGCCTGGGCGAAGACCTGCGCAAGCTCTACGTGGCGCTGACCCGTGCCCGCCATGCCACCTGGCTCGGCATGGCCCCGCTCAAGGGCGGCGAAGGCAGCGCCGTCGGCCAGCTGCTGGCCAACGGCGACCTGCTCGGCCCAACCGGATTCAGCGAAGCGCTCACCAGACTCAAGGGCAACTGCGCCGCCATCGAGATCGCCCCGGCACCGCCGGCGCACGCCCAGATCGTCACCCGAACCGAGCGCGACGATGCCCTTGGCGAAGCACGTACCCCCACGCGCCCCGCCCGGGAGCACTGGTGGATCGCCAGCTACTCGGCGCTGCGCCTCTCCGGCGAGATCGTCAGCGTCGAATCGGCCAGCGCCCCAGTAAGGACTGACTCACCTGTTAAGCCCCATGGCAGCGAAGCGCAGCGTAGCGGCAGCCTGCCGGAACCCGCCACCGCCATGGAAGCCACCGCGCTGGAGGTATTGGAAGAACCCCGCGACAGTGGCCAGAGCGAACCGCTGCCCTCGCTTCATAGATTTCCCAGAGGGCCAGGTCCGGGGACTTTCTTACACGGCATTCTCGAATGGGCCGGAGAACAGGGCTTCGCCCGAGTAGCCCGCGACCCCGCCCTGCGCGAGGACACCCTCGCCCGCCGCTGCCAGGTGCGCGGCTGGCAGTCGTGGCTGAACACCCTGAACGCCTGGTTCGGCACCCTGCTCGCCGCCCCGCTGCCGCTGCCCAACGGCGCGGGCAGTCTCAGGCTCGAAGCGCTGACGAGCTACCAGGTGGAGATGGAGTTCTGGTTCGCCTCGCGCCAGGTCGACACCCGTCGGCTGGACGCCCTCGTAAGTGCTTACACACTCCCTAGCCCCGATCTAATCGCAGATGGCAGCTCAGGTGCCGGCCTGCCTCGCCCCGCGCTGGATGCCGACACCCTCAACGGCATGCTCAAGGGCTTCATCGATCTGGTGTTCGAGCACGAGGGTCGCTACTACGTGGCCGACTGGAAATCGAACCACCTGGGGCCGGACGACAGCGCCTACAGCCAGGAAGCCATGCGTCAGGCAGTGGCCGCCAAGCGCTACGACCTGCAGTACGCGCTTTACCTGCTGGCCCTGCACCGGCTGCTCAAGGCGCGCCTGCCGGGCTACGATTACGACCGGCATATCGGCGGCTCGCTCACCGTCTTTCTCAGGGGCGCCAATGCGGAGAGCCGCGGCGTACACGCCGAGCGCCCCCCACGGGAACTGATCGAAGCGCTGGACGCACTGTTCCAGGGCGACGCCCAAGCGGCAGGCACCCGCACCACCACGGAGGCGCCGGCATGAGCAAGCGCAGCAAGCACCACGACGACGCCACCCTGGATCTGTTCGCCGACCAAAGCGGAAGCACTAGCGACGGCGAGAGAGAAGAACCCCGCGTGAGCGACGCCCCCGATGTCAGCGCCAAGTCGGAACTGCTACTGGCCGCCCTGAACGACACCCAGGCGCTGTTCGCCCTGCTCGACCGCTGGGTTGAGCGCGGCTGGCTGCGCGCGCTGGACCGGGCGCTGGCGAGCTTCTTCCAGCGCGAGGTGAGCGACGCCCCGCCCCTGCTGCTGCTCGCCGCTGCCCTTGCCAGCCATCAGCTCGGCCGCGGCCACGTGTGTCTCGATCTCGCCCAGACCCTGGCCGCCCCTGACCTGGCGCTCTCGCTGCCGCCGGAAGGGGACGACCTGAGCGACCCGCCGCCGCTGCCCAGCGACCTGCTGGCCGAGCTGGAATTCGCTACCTGGCGTAATGCCCTGCACCACCCCGCCCTTGTGGCGGATGGCAACGAACCACCGGGAAACACCCCGCTGGTACGCAGCGAGCGCAACGGCAACGTGCGGCTCTACCTGCGCCGCTACTGGCAGTACGAGCAGGACATTCGCGGTCTGATCGACGCCCGGCTCACTGCTACAACTCATGGCACCGCCCAAGCCACAAACCAGGCCGAATCCGACACCGCTACCCTGGCCCGGGCGCTGGCCGCGCTCTTTACTCCGGGACATGAACTCGACTGGCAGCAGGCCGCCTGTGCCCTGGCCAGCCGCTCGCCCTTCGCCGTGATCACCGGCGGCCCCGGCACCGGCAAGACCACCACCGTGGTAAAGCTGCTTGCCCTGCTCCAGGCCATGGCACTGGGCGAAACAGCACCAGCCGGCGCCGCCGCCCCGCGCCCACTACGCATTCGCCTGGCCGCGCCCACCGGTAAGGCCGCCGCACGGCTCAACGAATCCATCGCCAAGCAGGTGCAGAACCTCTCGCTGGTGGAACTGGCCGCCGCCGTGGGCCAACAGGGTGTGGATATCTCAACGCTGCGCGACAGCATTCCCACCGAAGTGACAACGCTGCACCGCCTGCTGGGCTCGCGCCCGGATACCCGCCACTTCCGCCACCACGCCGGCAACCCGCTGGCGCTGGACGCCCTGGTGATCGACGAAGCCTCGATGGTGGATATCGAGATGATGGCCGCCGTGCTCACAGCCCTGCCGCCCAAGGCGCGGCTGATCCTGCTCGGCGACAAGGACCAGCTCGCCTCGGTGGAAGCCGGCGCCGTACTCGGCGACCTGTGCCAGCGCGCCGAAGGCGGCCACTACACCCCGGCCACCTGCGACTGGCTGCAACGGGTGACCGGCACGCCGATTCCCGAACGCTACCAGGACGAAGGCGGCCAGCCGCTGGACCAGGCCATCGCCATGCTGCGGGTAAGCCACCGCTTCGATGCCAAGAGCGGCATCGGCCAGCTCGCCGAAGCGGTCAACCGCCCGCTCGGTCCCGAGCAGAACGAGAAAGAGGCACAGAAAGAGAAGAAACGCGCGGTACGCGAGATCTTCGGCACTGATGGCACTGATGGCACTGATGGAAAGCCACGCTACGCCGATATCTCCCGCCTCGCTCTGACAGACGCCGACGACCCGGCGCTGGATCGCCTGGTGGTGAACGGCAACCCGGCCGGTTTCATCAATAGCGGCGAAGGCCGCCACGACCGCCGTGGCGAGCCCATCGTCCCGCCCCGCGGCTACGCTCACTACCTGGACGTGATGCAGGCAACGCGGCCCACCCAGCCGTTCTTTGGCGAAGGCGATGCACGCCAGCCCTACGACGACTGGGCCCGCCAAGTACTCGCCGCTCACGGCCACTTCCAGTTGCTGTGCGCATTGAGGAAAGGCCCGTGGGGCATCGAAGGGCTGAACCCGCGCATCGGCCGCGCGCTGCGCCGCGCCGGCTGGCTCAAGGCCAGCGACCTGGAGCTGGAACAGGGCTGGTTCGAAGGCCGCCCAGTGCTCGTCACCCGCAACGACTACGGCCTGGGGCTGATGAACGGCGATATCGGCATCACCCTCGCCGTACCCGAGGCCCGCAGTGCCAGTGAAACGACCGGCCGCACCCTGCTGCGCGTCGCCTTCCCCGCCAGCGACGGCAGCGGTGACATCAAGTGGGTACTGCCCAGCCGCCTGCAGGCGGTGGAAACCGTATTCGCCATGACGGTACACAAATCCCAGGGCTCGGAATACACCCACACCGCCCTGCTGCTCCCCGACGCCCCCAACCCCATCCTCACCCGGGAGCTGGTCTACACCGGAATCACCCGCGCAAGGGACTGGCTCACCCTGGTGGAGAGCGGACGCGGGATGCTGGATGAGGCGGTGACGAGGGAAGTGGTGAGGGTGAGTGGGTTGGGGAGATTATGAAGCTGACATCACCAGCGCAGGTGATATCGTCTTTCGGCCAAGAGCGAATGCCCCCAGATACTGCTTCCCTCTAATGGGGTTGTGACCCCATACTCCAATTAGGATAATGGCAAATCGAGACGAGGAAGGCAGGCAGAAGGCTGAAAAGCTGGAGGACGATCACCCGAGCGGCAGGAGACGGGCCGGCAGTACCGGGACGGACACAAGAAAAAGTTCTACCTATACGAGCGCACATTAATAGCGAACCACACATGCCACGATCTCTCGCCTATGAGCGTGACAACGCGCTCAATGCCATCTGCCCATACTTCACCATGTTCCCGCTTGAGTACCCGCTTGGGGTGCTCAAGCAATACTGTAAGGCAAACCCTGTTGTAATGGATCCGTTTTGCGGTCGCGGAACGACACTGTTTGCCGCGCGCAAACTCGGATTAGCTTCCCGAGGCATTGACAGCTCTCCGATTGCAGTCGCTATCGCTCGTGCGAAGCTGGCCGCGGTCAAGACCGCAAGTGCGTTGAAGCTGGCGAAGCGCTATATGCAAGAGTACGAGCAAGCAACGGTGCCCGAAAGCAGCTTCTTCCTAGCTGCATTCCATCCCGATGTGCTGCGGAAGGTCTGCGCGATACGTGAAGGGCTCCTTCGAGTGAGGCGGGACACCGACTCAAGCGTCATCCTGCGTGCGGCGATGCTGGGCTGCCTGCATGGCCCAATGAGCAAGACACCGGAACGGCGCTCGTATTTTTCAAATCAGATGCCACGCACCTTCTCCTCCAAGCCGGACTACTCCGTGCGCTTCTGGAAGGAGAAGGGGCTGGTTGCGCCTCAGGTCGATGTTCTGAAGGTCTTGGAGCGGAAGCTGACACGCCTTAACAACATCCAGTTGCCCCAGACTGGTGTGTTGACAGACGCGCGGAAAGGCGATTCCAGGAGGGCTGCCTCGCTACCACCGGCTTGTCGAGACTTCTCCGTTGTCATCACGTCGCCACCGTACTATGGCATGCGCACGTACGTCGAAGATCAGTGGCTACGAAACTGGTTTCTGGGTGGGCCCGACCACGTGGTCTATGGAAAAAGCGTGCAGCTTCAGCACGCAGGCTTTGAGTCGTTCGCGGAGTCGCTCGGCAAGGTCTGGAAGAACATGGCTAGAACGACCGCTGCAGAGTTGGACATACATATCCGCTTCGGAATCATCCCGTCATCAAAAACCGACGCAAAAGCCTTGGTCCGCGCCTCTTTTGAGTCTTCGGGCGTGCAATGGACCGAAGTCTCGGTGCACAGCGCCAAAACAGCGGCATCTGGAAAGCGCCAAGCTGACCATATGGCAGCAGGCTCCGCTGCAGCCAGAGAGTATGACTTCCACGTAAGAAGGGCTTAAGGGAGAAAAGATGGCTACAGCAGGCGGCCCAATTCAGCTGAAGGTGTCGAAGAGCACTTTGTCGATGTTCTTGCGCACAAAATGCGATAAAGAACTGTTCCTCTCGCTGCACGATAATACAGCGATGGCCTCCGCTGGGTTGCCTGAACCCATCAAGCGTCCTGGAATTGGAATACTAGCTGTGGAGGGCAAGCAGTTCGAGATTGATCGAAACGACCAGCTAGTGCGGCTGTTCGGCGGCATTGTGAGCTACTCGAAGAGTGCCGCTCAGTACGGAAACGTTGACTTGCAAGCGGCACTGACTGCTGTGACATCAGTCCCACACCTCATTTTGCAAGGGCATTTCTCCATCGTCGCGCAGCAGCCGGCTGTTCTTTCCACTATCGGAGTGGATGCGACCGATATCCCCCTGGTGCCACCCATCACGGACTTCGTTCCCGACATCTTCTACATCAGAGACACACAGGCGGGGGACCAGGAGGTTTTACCGGACGGCACCCGCGGCCCTATCGATGAGCTTTTCGAGGTACGCAAGGCAATTTGCATACTCGACATCAAGCACACGGCAGAGGCGAACCCGAGTTATTGCTCGGAAATCGCGATGTACGCGGTAATGCTTGCGAACTGGCTGCGAGCGAGGCCGCAACTGGCCAGCCGCTTCTTTGTTAGCCTCGATGCGCGACTGTGGACTCGTCACAACCAGGTCGACAGCGAGCTTGGTAAGCTCGAACGACGCGGCAGTGCTACCCAGCACGAACTCCTTGATGCGCTCATGACAGACTCGGAGGATGCTCAGCTTCGGTTCTACCTGCCCACCATTCGCAGTTTTTATATTGACGTCGCAAGAGTCGTGCGAGCGGGGCAAACGTCAGCACAGGGCTGGCAGTCATTAGATTGGCACATTTCAGGCAGTTGCAGCGCATGCGACTGGTTGGGTGACAAGCGTCACATGGGCTCTGCCCATCGAGGAGTCGTCGACGGCAACCCCGGGCATTACTGTATGCCCCTTGCGGAGTCCATGGGCCACCTGTGCTTGGTTCCCGGCATCACGCGAGGGGCTAAGAAAGTACTGCACCAAAACACCGTTGCGGACACAACAGCGCTTGCTGGCGCGGCGGGCCATCCAGCTCTGCAGCAGCACACGCTATTGAAGAAAGAAGCAAAGGCCTTTCCAGCACGGTCTGCGGCCATCAATTCAGGAAATGTATCACGGGACACGACCGGAGCCATAGCCACTTTGGTTCGTGGCGCGAATATCTTGTTGTACGCGAGCGTCAACTTTGACTCCAGTTCTGGGTTCTTGACCGGCCTTGCACTCAGCGGCACTGCAACTACCTTCACAACTGGGCAGGCACCGCGCCGCTTTCGCCCGGTTCCCTTTATCGTCGACGATAAGTCGTTGCAAGCGGAGTGGGTCGCGCTGGAAGGCTTCCTAACCCAGATTGCCACATGGATCGAAGCTGCCGAACAGATGAAGGGTAAGGCGTCAATCACCGGACAAATCCACTTCTGGGAGCAGCGCCAGTTTCAAGAGCTATGCAACGCGATGGGCAGGCACCTGCCCAGGGTGCTAGCGCTGTCTGCCCGAAGGGCGAAGGCACTAGCCTGGGTATTCGCTGCTGACGAAATGCTGGAACGTGCCGACGCGGTCGAAGCCGCGACCATAGTGACAGTTGAGGACATCGTTCGACGGTTGGTGTTCGCACCGAGCCGGCATGTCATCACATTGTTTGACACCGTCGAACGTTACCGACGCAGCACATACTCGCCTGCAGTTACGGACTCCTACTATCGCGAGTACCTAAGCAATGGTATCCCGCGTGAGCGCATTTACGAACTGTGGACGCACACACCTCAGGTCAAGCGAGGCTCAACCACCATTCCTCGAAACACCCTTATTGCACAGTATTCGGACGCCTTGGAACGGCAATCCTCCGCTTTGGAGGCCGTGTGCGAGAAGCTGCGTGAGGACTACCACAGCCAGTTTCGGGCGAAGGAGGCGCGCATTCCGATCTCTATCCCTCGTGGGGCCTCGAAGGTAGCGTTCGACGCCAAGCTTTGGCTTTGGTGGGACGAGTTGGACTTTAACACTTCGCAGCTTGAGGCTCATATCGGGCTTTCGATGGATGGTGAGAGGCTAGAAGCAACCTACGAAGCCATAGTTCTGCTAGGGGGCATTCACCTCGGTGGTGATCTCTACCAGTTCAGCGTCGCCCCAAGTTCATCTGAGGCCAAGTTCAAGGAGGACTCCAGGTTGACTATCGGTAAGCTGGGTATGCCTGGGATGCCTCTGCAGCGGGTGGGCAGCATCGTGCGCCCTGGCGCCCCCCTGCTCCAAGGTACGCCCGAGGTACTGCAAATGCCTCTTTGGTCGGCGGTGGAGGCACGTTTGGTTGCCTTTGATCGCATACAGCTTGTCGTGCAAGTTGAAATTTCATGCCGCAGAGAGCCCAACCTGGTGCCATACTTGGTGCAGAACAGCTCAATCCCGCTTCTGAACGACATCTTTCTCGTTGAAGCAAAGAAGCCTAGGCTATTTAACTGGGCGGAGCATAGCCAACCCATTCTGCAGGCCATTGGTAGTCCTCGCATCGCAGTTCCTGATCCCAACGCCGCGAGCGCCATCGGCGGGACGCCCCCTACCCGTCGGTCATACGACGCAGAGACTCCTGCGGCAAGGGTTCTGTGGGCTCCTGGAATCCTTCAGCAACAAATCGTTTTGGCAGGTGCTACTGCCAGCGCACTTGCCGATGTCGCTCGTGCACGTCACTCGCTAAACAAGTCACAGCGCGATGCCATTGCGCATGCTTTGGAGCATCAGCTAACCGTTATCTGGGGACCACCTGGCACCGGCAAGACAAACACTCTTGCCGCTATGATCCATGCGATGACCGCGCAAGCAGTTGCCTCGAACATGCCGCTGCGGGTTCTGGTCACAGGACCAACTTATAAGGCGGTAGAAGAAGTAATGCACCGCACTGCCAAGTTCTTGTCCAAAGACCCGAACGCACGGTGTGCGATGTACCTCGGCTATTCGAGGGGGCGGGCACTAGGAACTTCGCCCCAAGGCATCGCTTCACACATCACCTACGACGCCATGGTCTTTGAGACTGACAATACCAAATGGCAAGACTGCACTCAGCTTCTTTCAAGAAACTCGGGGGTGACCATTGTTGGCTGCCAGGTAATGCAAGGCCGTCAGTTCGCAAAGATATTGGGTGCGAGCGCACTGCATCCTGTATTTGATGTCGTTATTGTTGATGAAAGCTCACAGGTTCCGGTAGCCAAGTCGCTCGCTGCTCTTAGCGGGCTGCGGGACGATGCTAGGGTGGTGGTGGCTGGTGACCACCTGCAGATGCCTCCGATTACTGCAATTGAGGCACCGAAAGACGCTGCATATCTAGTTGGGAGCATCCAGACTTATTTGCTGGAGCGCCCCTTTTCGGTGCCCGTGCAGAAATGTGTGCTGGATACCAATTACCGCTCTGCCGATCACATCGTAGAGTTCGCGCGAACAATTGGCTACCCCAAGGGATTGACAGCGGCCTACAGCAACTGCCGACTGCACCTAATGCAGCCGCTCCCATCACGCGCGGATTACTGGCCCGCTTTCCCTTGGGCGCAAACCTTCAACCACGTACTACACCCTAACACTAGGGTCGCAAGCGTATTACACGACGATGATATCTCATCGCAAGGCAACAGGTACGAGGCGCAGATTGTTGCCAACCTAGTATGCGGTTTACGGCATTCGGTTAGCGCTGACCTAGAAAACTGGGGGCTGAACCCGCCCGCACATAGAGTTCCAACAGCGCAGCACTTTTGGTCGGAGTGTGTTGGCATCGTAACACCACACCGCGCTCAACGGGCCTTGGTTGTTCAGGCTCTAGCCGACATCTGGCCTACTGAAGCGGACTTCATCGCCGACGCGGTTGATACGGTTGAGCGGTTCCAAGGTGGGCAGCGCCATACCATCATCGTGACCTTTGGCGTAGCCGATGTGGACGTTATCAGCGGCGAGGAAGCCTTCCTGATGCAGCTCGAACGTACTAACGTTGCCATCTCCCGTGCGATGGCTAAGTGCATCGTCATCATGCCGCGAGCACTTGCTGCTTATGTGCCTGAAGACAAGCGCGCGTTGGAGACTGCTTTCGCCATCAAGGACTTTGTCGAGGACTTCTGTAACCAACGTGTTGACGATGTACTTCAGTCTCCCCAAGGCAATCGTGGGGTTCAGATCCGATACCGACCCTGAGCTACTTCAACCAGAAGCAGTCAAATGAAGCCTAGTGCTATGTGGAATTTAGGTCAGCTCTACTGGCATCAGAGGCGTCCGGGACACCTTGATTTGCTCACGCGTCATGAATATCTTCTGCAGCTCAAGCTATCGAGGTCCATCACACCGGCGAGCTTGGTCACTACCGATCCCTGATCTTGCCCAGTAGCAGTGGACACCCCGTTAAGGCAGTACACGGAACGAGGTGACCCATGGCAAGGCAAGTAGCTTCGATGAAGAAGCCCTCTACCCATTACTCCCAAACCTTCAAGGACGAGGCCTTGGCCCTCACCGACCGGATCGGTGCCAGCGCCACCGCTCGGAAGCAGAGTCTTCAGCCCAGCCAGCTCTACTAGTGGCGAGCCAAGGCCCAACAGCAGCAAAGCGCCTCAGCACGCGAACAAGCCCTGGCCGACGAGAATACCCGGCTCAAGCGTCAGTTGGCCGAGAAGTCGGAAGAGCTTGAAATCACAAAAAAGGCAGCGGTGTACTTCGCCAAGAGCCTGAAGTGATGTAGGCGTCATCCACCAGCACCGTCAGGCATTCAGCATTCAGCGCATGTGCTCAGTCCTCAGCATCGCCCTCAGCGGCTACTACGCCCGGCGTCAGCGCAATGGCACACCGTCGCCCAGGCGACACCAGCAGGAGGTTCTCGATCACAGCGGGTGGTCGAGGCTTATCATCATTGGAAGGGGCGCGCTTCTAGACTGGCGCTGGACCTGCGTGACGACGGGCTGCCGGTGAATCGCAAGACCGTTGCTGCCAATCTCCAGCGGCAAGGCCTGCGCGCCGCTATGCCTGGGCGTCTCTGCACATCACAGCGGTGCATGTCAACAATGGTGTGCTACTCTTCTTCGAGGCCGCAACGCCAAAATCGGCACGATGCTCAGCGAGAGAATCAGCAGAACACACTGCGTAGCTATATAAAGCCACTGGGACTTGTGTCAGGCGAACACCATCACTGTACGCCCATTGTACGCAACAAGCAGAAAGCATAGTTTAGAAAA
>NZ_BAEU01000059.1:0-1429 GCF_000246875.1 Halomonas sp. KM-1 | reverse complement strand
ATATCGCGAGTCGAGCATCAGCAGGCCGCGTTCGGCCAGCCGGGCGCCCAGCCCTTCGGCCAGACTCGGCGCCACGGTGGCGCACTGGATCACCAGCCCGCCCGGCGCCAGAGCGTGGGCGAGCCCGTTCTCGCCGAACAGCACCTGCTCGACCTGGGCGGCATTGACCACCACGACCAGCACCACGTCGCACTGCGTGGCAAGCTCGGCGGGCGTCGTCACGCAGCGCCCACCGGCCTGCTCGAAAGCACGGCAGGCCAATTCGGCCACGTCGCAGCCGGCCACCGTCAGGCCACGCTCGTGCAGCGCCGTTGCCGTACCCAGGCCCATGGCGCCCAGGCCGATGACGCCCACTCTTGGAGTCGTACCGTCGCTCACCGCCGCTCTCCCCGTTCGTCTGTTCGTCTGTTCGTCTTGTCTATTGCCTTTCCGCTCTACCCGCTCGGCGACCGCTGCTTCCGGTGTCGTTTTTATGCTGGCTGAATTCGTTATGTTAGCGCTATCATGTTAGCGCTAACATCGTTGTAGTAGATTCACCGACTCGCAGCAAGGGGCGGCCAGGAGGATACGACCATTGTCTAACGATGCGCCCAACTCGCGTCGACGACGCAGCACCGAGCAGCCCACGCTCAAGCAGGTAGCCGATGCCGCCGGCGTTTCGGCCATCACCGCTTCGCGCGCGCTGAATCGCCCCGATCAGGTCAACGAACTCACCCGTGCACGGGTTCTCGAGGCCGTGGAGCGCCTGGGCTACGTACCCAATCTGGTGGCCGGCAGCCTGGCATCGGCCCGCTCACGCTTCATTGCCGTCATCGTGCCTTCACTGGCCAACAGCGTGTTCATCGAAGTGATCCAGGGGCTGCAGGAAACCTTCGAGGCCCAGGGCTACCAGATCCTGCTGGGCAATACCGAGTACGACCTGGAGCGGGAATACCAGCTGATTCGCACCTTCCTCGGCTGGTCCTGCTCGGCGTTGGTCACTGCGGGGCTGCGCCACAACGAGGCCTGCCGCACCCTGCTCGCCAACTGCGACAAGCCGATCATGGAGGTCATGGAGCTGGGCGAGGCGCTGGATCTCAACGTGGGGCTGGACCATACCGAAGCCGGCCGCTGCATGGCCCGTCACCTGCTCGAGCGGGGCCATCGCCAGGCGCTCTTCATCGGCGCACGACTGGCCGGCGACTATCGCGCCGGGATGCGCTACGAAGGCCATCGTGAAGTATTCGAGCAGGCCGGCCTCGCCGCACCGCTGCTCGAACTCGAACGGGGCGGGCTCGACGCCGGTGCTACCGGGCTGGAGCGGGCGCTCGCCGAGCACCCCGGCATCGGGGCGATCCACTTCGCCAACGACGACCTGGCCACCGGCGCCCTGCTCCACGCCCAGCGCCTGGGCCTCACGGTGCCGCAAAGAATTGCTATCTCGCGATAT
>NZ_BAEU01000060.1:0-7039 GCF_000246875.1 Halomonas sp. KM-1 | reverse complement strand
CTCGCCCAGCACCGCCTCGGCGCAGCTCGCCTCCACCAGCAGGCGGCTGCCGGCGGAGCAGGTCTGGCCGGCGTTCTGGATGATGGCGCGCACCACGGCATCCAGCGCGACGTCCATGTCGGCGTCGGCGAAGACGATCTGCGGCGACTTGCCGCCCAGCTCCAGGGTCACCGGCACATGGTGCGCCGCGGCAGCCTGGGCCACCTGAGTGCCCGTTTCGGGCGAGCCGGTGAAGGAGAGATGATCGATGGCCGGATGCGAGGCCAGCGCCGCGCCCGCCTCGCGCCCCAGCCCCGGCACCACGTTGAGCACGCCGGGCGGCAGGCCCGACTCGCAGGCCAGCTCAGCCAGGCGCAACACGCTCAGGCAGGCGTCTTCGGCGGGCTTGAGCACCACGCTGTTGCCGGTGGCCAGCGCCGCCGCCACACAGCGCCCGAAGATCTGCGCCGGATAGTTCCAGGGGATGATCTGCGCGCACACCCCATAGGGCTCGCGCAGGGTGAGCACGGCAAAGCCCTCGTCGAAGGGCAGCGTCTCACCGTGCAGCTTGTCGGCACCGCCGCCGTAGAAGCGGAAGTAGCGCGCACAGGCGCGTATATCGGCCTCGGCCTGGGCCATCGGCTTGCCGGTATCGGCGCACTCCAGTGCCGCCAGGTTGGCATGATCGGCGTCGATGGCGTCGGCGAACTGCAGCAGCCATTCGCCGCGCCGCTTCGCACTCCAGCGCGCCCACTCGCCCAGGCTGCCGCTGAAGGCGCGACGCGCAGCGTCGACGGCCACCATTACCTCTTCGGCCTGGCAGCGGGCGATCTGGGCGATGGTCTGCCCGCTGGAGGGGGTCTCCACGTCGAGCAGCGCCTGGGTCGGCACCCATTCGCCACCGATCAGGGCGTGTCGGGGCGGAATCACGGGTAGCACGGTCATACATCCTCCTTGTCGTTGTCGTTGTCTTTGTCCTTGAGAGCGTTCCTCAGTAGACCAGTCTCACCAGACCCAGCGAGATCCACGGCATGTAGGTGATCGCTATCAGGCAGGCCAGCACCACCAGCACGAAGCGCACCAGCCAGGGCAGCATCTGATCGATGGAGATCTTGGCCACCGCACAGGCGGCGAACAGGTTCACGCCCAGCGGCGGGGTGATCATGCCCAGCGCCAGGTTGACCACCATGATCAGACCGAAATGCACCGGGTGAACGCCGAACTGGATGGCGATCGGCGTCAGGATCGGCGCCAGCACCAGGATGGCGGCGGAAGTCTCTATGAACATGCCCACGATCAGCAGCAGCACGTTGACCGCCAGCAGGAAGGTCATGGGGCTGTCGAACACACCGGTCACCCAGCCAGCGATATGGCCCGGCAGGCCCGTCCGGCTGATCAGGAAGCTGAACAGCGAGGCCGCGGCGATGATCAGCATCACCGCGGCGGTGGAGATCACGCTCTGGCGCAGGATCGGCCACAGGTCAGCGACCTTGAGCTCGCGGTAGTAGAGCCCGCCCACCAGCAGGGCGTAGAACACTGCCACCGCCGAGGCCTCGGTGGGCGTGAATACGCCGCCGTAGATCCCGCCGATCACCACCACCGGCATCAGCAGTGCCGCCCAGGCGCGCTTGAACGAGATCACGAAGCTGGTGCTGTCCTTGTGGTCCTCCAGGCCGAAGCCGCGCACCTTGCAGAACAAATAGAGGAACAGGATCAAGGCGGTGCCGATGAGCAGGCCAGGCCCCACCCCGGCCAGAAACAGCTGGCCGATGGAGGTGTCGGTGCTCACACCGAACAGGATCAGCGGGATCGATGGCGGGATCAGCACCCCGAGCTCCGCCGACGAGGCCTGGATCGAGGCCGCCAGCGGCTTGGGGTAGCCATGGCGCACCATGGCCGGAATCAGGATGGCGCCGATGGCGAAGGTGGTCGCCACGCTGGAGCCGGACACCGCGGCGAACATCATGCAGGTCAGTACGCAGGTCATCGCCAGCCCGCCCTGCACGCCGCCGACGATGGATTTGGCCAGGTCCACCAGGCGCTGGGAGATGCCGCCGGCGGCCATCAGATTGCCGGCGAGAATGAAGAACGGGATCGCCATCAGCGGGAACTTGTCGATGCCGATGAACATCTGCTGCGGCACCAGCAGCAGCGGCAGCCGGGTGAAGAACTCGATGCCGATGATCGAGGCCAGCATGATCGACACGGCGATCGGCACGCCGAAGGCGAACAGAATGATCAATGACAGACCGATGACCAGGTTCATGAACGCGGCCCTCCGCGCTCGATGTCCTCGGCGGTCTCGGGCATGGTCTGGCGCAGGTCGTGCATCTCCACCTCGGCCTCGCCCAGGTCGGGGCCCACCGCCTCGCGGCCGGTCAGTTGGGCCAGCAGCCGGGCAATCACCGAGACGATGGCGAAGCCGGCGCCGATGGGAATGGCGGCATAGGCGTAGGCCATGGAGATGTTCATGCCCGACATGGTCTGGTTGGCAACGCGCCGGGTCATGAGAATGCCGTAATGTACCAGCACCGCCAGCACCAGCAGGCAGCACAGCACGATGGCGATTTCGAGCACCAGCAGCAGACGCTGCGGCACCACCTTGTAGATCGCCTCCACGGCCATCATGTAGCCGCCACGGAAGGTCGCGGCGGCGGCCATGAACACGCACCAGATCATCGCCGTGCGCGCCGCCACCTCGGTCCAGGTGGAGGGCGCATTGAAGACGAAGCGGGTCAGCACCTGATAGAAGCTGAACGACACCGACACCACCAGCATGACCACCGCCACCAGCATGGCCAGGCGCGTCAGCTGACGTTCGAAACGAAGAAAGAGATCCACCATGGGTTCACGATTCCTGCCGACGCGCTCCCGGCAGACGCCGGGAGCGCAGTTTGGAGACTCACCTCAGAGCAGTGCGGTACGGCGCGGTGACGCCGCACGGGCATTCACGCTCTTCTCAGCAACTGGCCGCCTTCTCCTGGATCCTCTCCAGCATCTCGCTGCCATGTTGACGGGTGAAGATCTCGTAGGCCGGTTCGACCGCCTGCTGGAAGGGGCCGATGTCGATCTCGGTGTTGACCGTCATGCCGTTGTCGCGCAGCAGGGCCACGCCCTCCTCCTCGAGCCGCGATACCTCGCCGCGGGTCGCCTCGGCCGAGGCGCGGGCGGCTTCGTGGAACCACTCGCGCTCCTCGTCGCTGAGCCCGTCGAGCAACAGCGGCGAGCCCAGCACGGCGGCGGGGGAATAGACGTGCCCGGTGAGCGAGAGATGATCCTGCACTTCCCAGAAGTTGGTGGCGACGATCACCGTGATGGGGTTCTCCTGACCGTCCACCACGCCCTGCTGCAGCGCCGTGAAGAGCTCCGGGAAGGCCATCGGGGTGGGCCGTGCGCCCAACTGACGGAACGCCTCCTGGTGCACCTCGTTCTCCATGGTGCGCACCCGCAGCCCTTCGGCATCGCTGGGGCTGGTCACTTCGCGACGGCTGTTGGTGAGGTGGCGGAAGCCGTTCTCCGACCAGGCCAGGCCGACCAGGTCGTGCTGGCCCATCTTCTCCAGTAGCTCGCCGCCGAGCTCGCTGTCGAGCACGCAGCGGGCCTGATCGTAGCTCTCGAACAGGAATGGCAGGTCGAGCACGTAAGTCTCCGGCACGAAGTTGCCCAGCGGGCCGGTGGAGGTGATGACCACGTCCACGGTGCCGATCTGCAGGCCCTCGATCATCTCGCGCTCGCCGCCCAGCGCACCGGAGGCGTATTCGGTGACCGTGAAGGCGCCGTCGCTGAGTTCTTCCAGAGTCTCCTTGAAGGCCTGGGCGCCCACCGCATAGTGGGAAGTGGAAGAGAGGGTGTGACCCAGGCTGACCTCCTGGGCGGCCTGGGCATTGGCGACCAGAGCGGCGGCGGTGATGCCGCCGATGGCGGCAGTGAGGGCGTGGCGTACGAACTGCGTTTTCATTGTTGTGACCTCTTCGTCGTGAAACACCTCGGTTGTTGTCGGCGGCCTGTCGGCCGCGGCTATGTGCTCGCTATCGGCTGCGCTCCTCGATGAACGCCGTGACGATATCGTGCAGGCTGCGGTCGCCGGCGAAGCCCAGCTCCCGCGCCCGGCGGGTCTCGAAGCGTGCCGGCCAGCTGGCGACGATCGCCTCGATACGCGGATCGGGCTCGTGGCGCACCCGCGCCAGCGCCTCCTCACCCGCGACCTGACGCAGGGAGTCGAGCATCTCGGCCACGCTGACCGTGATGCCCGGCAGCATGAAGGCGCGAAACGGTGCCAGCGCCTCACCCGGCACCTCGGCGCCATGAATCAGCGCCTCGATCACCTTGGCCGGCGACATCACAAACAGCTCCAGGGAGGTGGCCACGGGACAGATGGCCTCCTCGTCGTTGAGCGGCTCGCGCAGGATGCTGGAAGCGAAGCTCGAGGCGGCGGCGTTGGGTCGCCCCGGACGCACGATGATGGTCGGCAGGCGCAGCACGCAGCCGTCGACCAGGCCGCGTCGGCTGTAATCGTTGATCAGCAGTTCGCACATCGCCTTCTGGGTGCCGTAGGAGTTCTGCGGCTGCAGCGCGGTCATGTCGTCGAGCACCGCGGGCAGCTCGCCACCGTAGGCGGCCACCGAGCTGGCCATGATCAGACGGGTATTGGCCAGCCCCCGCTCGCGGCAACCCTCCAGCAGTGCCCGGGTGGCATCGAAGTTGACCTCCATGCCGAGATCCAGATCGGCCTCGGCGGCGCTGCTGACCACCGCGGCCAGGTGATAGACGACCTGCGGACGCGCATCGAGCACCGCGTCCAGCGCGCCGGGCTCGGTGATGTCCAGCGCCAGCCCCGCGACGTCGACTGTGTCGCTGGGCGGGCACGGCGGCTCGACCTGATCGACCAGCGTCAGACGCTGAATGGCCTCACCTCTCAGCTCGCCGCGTGCCAGCAGCCGAGTAGCAAGACGCTGGCCGAGGAAACCGGCGCCGCCGGTAATGACGATGTGCATGTCTGGCATCCTGTCGTTGTGTTTGCCGTTGCGCTCAGACCATGAGCCCGTAGTCACGCCCCCAGCCCAATCCTTGCCGGGTGCCCGCCGCGGGCCGGTACTCGCAGCCGATCCAACCCTGGTAGCCGAGCCGCTCCAGCCGCTCGAAGAGGGCGGGATAGTGCACCTCGCCGACGTCCGGTTCGTGGCGCTCCGGTACGCCGGCGATCTGGATATGTGCAATGGCGGTGAACTGCCGTTCCAGATGACGGATCAGATCGCCCTCCATGACCTGGCAGTGATAGAGATCGAACTGCAGACGCAGGCTGCCGTTGGCCCCGACCTGCTCGAGCACCGCCATGGCCTGGGCCTGGCGCGAGAGGAAGTAGCCCGGCATGTCGCGGGTGTTGATCGGCTCGATCAGCACCTGGCGCCCCACCTTGGCCGCCTCGGCGGCGGCGAAGCGCAGGTTGCTCACGTAGGTAGCATGGTGGCGCGCCCGCGCCTCGGCATCGGCGCCGACCGGCAGCAGCCCGGCCATGGCGTGCACGCGGGGGCAGTCGAGGGCTTCGGCGTAGCGCAACGCCTCGACCACGCCGTCGCGAAATTCCGCCTCACGCCCGGGCAGACTGGCCAGACCGCGCTCGCCGGCCTCCCAGTTCCCCGGCGGCATGTTGAACAGCACCTGCTCGACGCCGGCTTCGCGCAGCGCACCAGCCAGCTCCTCGGGAGCGTAGGCATAGGGGAACAGGTACTCCACGCCGCGAAAGCCCGCCGCCGCAGCCGCCTGGAAGCGGTCGAGGAAGTCGTGCTCGGTGAACAGCATGCTGAGATTGGCGGCCAGTCGAATCATGTTTCGCGTCTCGTGTTCTTGGGTCGTGGGACGGCATCAGTCACGGGGAAAACGGGCCTCCAGTTCGGCAACCTGCTCGGGCGTCAGTCCGCGCGGATTATGGCCGCGCAGCAGCAGGTAGAGCTTGGCGGTCTCCTCCAGCTCCTCGGTGGCGTAGACCGCCGCCTCCAGGTTCTTGCCCGCCACCACCGGGCCATGGTTGGCCAGCAGCACAGCGCTGTGCTTGCCGGCCAGGCCGCGCACGGCATCTCCCAGCGCCGGGTCTCCCGGCACGTGATAGGGCACCAGGGGCAGGCGCCCCACCCGCATCACGTAGTAAGCGGTGAGCGGCGGGATGCAGTCGCAGGGGTCGACGTCGGGCAGGCAGGAGACCGCCACCGAATGGGTCGAGTGCAGATGCACGATGGCACCGGCACGAGGGCGCTCGGCGTACATCGCCATGTGCAGGAAGTGCTCCTTGGTCGGGGCGTCGCCGTCGAGCAGGCAGCCGTCGCGGTCGAGGCGCGAGATCCGTGCCGGATCGAGCCGGCCCAGGCAGGCGTTGGTCGGCGTCATCAGCCAGCCGCCATCGTCCAGGCGTACGCTGATGTTGCCGCTCGAACCCATGGTCAGACCGCGATCGAACAGCGACTTGCCGAGCGTGGCGATCTGCTCGCGCAGGCGATGGCAATCGGCCGTGCTCATGTCACACCTCCGCTGTCGCCGACGGTTGGCAGCACCTCGAAGGCGCGCAGGAAGAAATCCTCGCCGCCGAAGTTGCCCGACTTCAGCGCCAGCGACAGCGGCGCCTGGCGGCCGGCCAGCATGGCCTGGGTCCAGGGCACGCCGGGGTCGATCTGCTCGCCGATGCGCAGGGCACAGACGCCCAGCGCCGACACCACGGCACCGGAGCTCTCGCCGCCCGCCACCACCAGGCGTCCCACGCCCTCGTCGACCAGCCGTCGGGCGAGTTCGCCCAGCGCCTTCTCCACCAGTTCGCCGGCCCGTTCGCGTCCCAGCATCTGCTGAACCCGGTGCACCCGCTCGGCATCGGCCGAGGCATAGATCAGCACCGGACGGCCACCGGCCAGGTGTTGGCGAGCGAAGGCCAGCGCTCGCTCCAGATGGTCGGACCCTTCGGCCAACGACGCCGGATCGAGGGCAAAGCCGGGAAAGCGCGTGAGAAAGGCGTCGACCTGGGCCAGGGTGGCCCGCGAGCAGCTACCCGACAGCACCAGAGCACTGCCCGACGCCG
>NZ_BAEU01000061.1:0-39795 GCF_000246875.1 Halomonas sp. KM-1 | reverse complement strand
CGCCGGCGGCCACGCCACCTGCTATGGCCCGCGCCCGGCCGACGTGGAGCCCTTCACGCCGCTGCCCGAGGTACTGATGAAATACCACCGCAACCTCAAGGCTCAGCTCGACCCCAAGGGCATCTTCAATCCCGGCCGGCTCTACGCGGCGCTCTGAGACGTACAGGAACGAGACATGCAGACGCATTTCACCGAGGAAGCCCTCAAGCAGCCGCACATTCAGGAGGCCGACCGCGTCCTGCGCAGCTGCGTGCACTGCGGCTTCTGCAACGCCACCTGCCCCACCTACCAGCTGCTGGGCGACGAGCGCGACGGGCCGCGTGGGCGTATCTACCTGATGAAGCAGATGCTGGAAAACCCGGATGACAGCGAAAACGTCACCGAGCAGACCCGCCTGCACCTGGACCGCTGCCTGACCTGCCGCAACTGCGAAACCACCTGCCCCTCCGGCGTGGAGTACCACAAGCTGCTCGACATCGGCCGCGCCGAGATCGAGCGCCGGGTGCCGCGCAGCACCGCCGAGCGTGCCCAGCGCTACGCCCTGCGCAAGGCCCTGGTGGAGCCCAAGCGCTTCCAGGCCCTACTCAAGCTGGGCCAGACCTTCAAGCCGCTGGTACCCGGCAAGCTCAAGGACAAGCTGCCGCCCAAACCGGTGGATGCCGGCACGCGCCCCGACCACAAGCGCCACGCACGTCAGATGCTGATCCTCGAAGGCTGCGTGCAGCCGGGGCTCTCGCCCAACACCAACGCCGCCACCGCGCGGGTGCTCGACCGTCTGGGCATCGGCCTCACACCGGTGGCCGAAGCGGGCTGCTGCGGCGCCGTCGACTTCCACCTCAACGCCCAGGACGACGGCCGCGCCCGCGCGCGGGCCAACATAGACGCCTGGTGGCCGCATATCGAGGCCGGCTGTGAAGCCATCGTACAGACCGCCAGCGGCTGCGGCGCCTTCGTCAAGGAGTACCGCGACATTCTCAAGGACGACCCCGCCTACGCCGCCAAGGCCAAGCGCGTGAGCGAACTGGCCAAGGACCTGGTCGAGGTGCTACGCGACGAAGAGCTGACGAGCCTCCAGGTCAACGAGGGCCGCCGGCTGGCCTTCCACTGCCCCTGCACCCTGCAGCATGCCCAGAAACTCGGCGGCGCGGTGGAGAGCGTGCTGGTCAAGCTCGGCTTCAGCCTCACTCCGGTCCAGGACGCCCACCTCTGCTGCGGCTCGGCGGGCACCTACTCGATCACCCAGCCGGAGCTGGCCACCCAGTTGCGCGACAACAAGCTCAACGCCCTCGAGGCGGGCAACCCGGAAACCATCGTGACCGCCAACATCGGCTGCCAGACGCACCTCAACGGCGCGGGGCGCACGCCGGTTAGGCATTGGATAGAGATTGTCGATGAGGCTCTGCCAACGCCCGTAAGCAGCTAGCCTCTGCGAATAGTCGCCCAAGGCGAGGGGCGCCGGGGACAGGCCGAAGAGGAGGTCCGATGCCATGGATGGCATCGGTAGCGCCCAGGGATGGGTTCACAGCGCCTCCTCGCAGGCCTGTCGCCGGAACAGCCCCGTGCTTCACCGGGAGAGCAACTAGCTCCGCATCGCCAATGTTCTTTATTTCAAAAGGAGAGCCCCATGAAGACCAAACCCGTACTCACCCTGAACGACGTCAACGCCATCCTCGATGCCGCTCAGCAAGAAGCGGAAGCCAATGGCTGGAAGGTGACCATTGCCGTGGCCGACGACGGCGGTCACCTGCTCGGCCTGCGCCGCCTCGACGGCGCCCCGGCCATGACCCCCGACATCGCCACCCAGAAGGCCCGCAGCTCGGCGCTCGGCGCCCGCGAGACCCAGGCCTTCGAGGACATGATCAACGGCGGGCGTAACGCCTTCCTCTCCGCGCCGATGCAGGGCCTGCTCGCCGGCGGCGTGCCGGTGATGGTCGAGGGCCAGATGGCCGGTACCGTGGGCGTTTCCGGCGTCAAGCCCGACCAGGACGTACAGGTCGCCAAGGCCGGCATCGCCGCCGTCGCCTGAGGCGAAACCGAAAAGGCCGGCCGCGCTCCCTGCCTATACAGGGTACCGCGGCCGGCCTTTTTCATGCGCAACCGTAGCGCCCGATCACGCCTTGCCGGGGTGCCGGTGGCGCAGCTCGCCGTTCAACGCCTTGATGATGGTGTAACACATCAGCAGCATCACGATGGAGAACGGGATCGCCGTGGCCGTCACCCCCGCCTGCAGCGCGGCAAGACCGCCGCCGAGCAGCAGCACGATGGCGACCAGCCCCTCCACCACGGCCCAGAACATCCGCTGCGGCCGGGGCGCATCGATCTTGCCGCCGGCGGTAATGGTATCGATCACCAGCGAGCCGGAATCCGACGAGGTGACGAAGAAGATCAAGGCCAGCACGATACCGACGGTCGACATCAGCGCGGTCAGCGGCAGCTCGTTGAGCATGCCGAACAGCGACAGCTCGGGGCGGTAGCTGTCGATCACGTACTCCTTGACCAGGCTGGTCTCCGGCGCGGCATAGAGCTGGTCGAGAGCGACGCTGCCGAACACCCCCATCCAGATGAAGATGAACAGGCTGGGGATCAGCAGCACGCAGATCACGAACTCGCGTACCGTGCGCCCGCGCGAGACCCGGGCGATGAACATGCCCACGAACGGCGCCCAGCTCACCCACCAGGCCCAGTAGAAGATCGTCCAGTCCTGACGATAGGCATCGTCCTCGCGGCCGAAGGGAGCCGACAGCGGCACGAACTCCGTCACGTAGGTCGCAAGACCCGTCCAGAAACCGCTCAGGGCCACCAGCGTCGGGCCGGCCAGCAGCACGAAGAAGAAGAACAGCACCGCCATGGCCATGTTGAACTCGGAGAGCTTCTTCACGCCGCCCTCCAACCCTCGCCATACCGACACCAGCGCCACCGCCGTGACCAGCAGGATGATGATCACCTGGGCGGTGGCGCTGACCTCCAGCCCGAAGACGAAATTCATCCCCGCGTTGGCCTGCTGCGCGCCCAGCCCCAGTGAGGTGGCCAGGCCGAACAGGGTGGAGAACACCGCCAGGATGTCGATCACGTGCCCCCACCAGCCCCACACCCGCTCGCCGAGGATCGGGAAGAAGGCCGAGCGGATGGAGAACGGCAAGCCCTTGTTGTAGCTGAAGATGGCCAGTGCCAACGCCATCACCACATAGACCGCCCAGCCGTGTATGCCCCAGTGCAGGTAGGTGCCGGCCAGGCCCAAGGCCGTCGCCTCGCCGATGGCTGCGGGGTCGAGTTCGCCGTCGGCCCCGAATGGCGAGGCGATGCCCAACGGCAAGGAGACGTTGGCGTGATAGACCGGCTCCAGCACGCCGAAGAACAGCAGGCCGATGCCGATGCCGGCGGAAAACAGCATCGCGAACCAGGAGAGATAGCCGTAATCCGGACGGGCATCGGGCCCACCCAGGCGCACCGAGCCGTAGGGGAGCAGGACGAGTGCGATACAGAACAGGATGAAGAAATCCACCACCAGCATGAAGTACCAGTCGAGGCTGCCGGTGGCGAAGCCGACGATGGTCTGGAAGATGGCGCCCGCCCTTTCCGGGAACAGCAGGGTAAGGATGATGAAGACGACCGAGGCGAGCGCCGAGACGGCGAAGACCCGATTGTGGATGTCGAAGCCGATAGGTCCCAGCCGCCCCTCGATGTTGTCCTGGCCCACGGTGTAATCCGTGTGCATGTCGCTGGTCGATGCTGGATCCCCTGGACTACCCATAACGATATTCTTCTCTTCTATCTAAAATAAATAAGAATTTATTATACACCCTATGAACCCCACCCTCCTGTCACAAGCTCCCGTCAATTGCCCCATGCCCCATTTCATCATCTCGGTAGGAAGCGCAACGGCCATCTATACTGACAGCGCCAGACCAGAACACGGTGCGCCACCGGCCTGAGTGGCGACCGTACGATAGCGGGATATCGACAAATTGCAGGGCCGGCCGAATGGCAATGACTGGGCTGCGCCCAACGGGAGGACCCCACCATGATCAAGAAGCTCTTTGCCGCCATGGTACTGCTAGCCTTTGCGTTACCCGCCTGGGCACACATGTGTCCTGCGCTGATGTCCGAGATCGATGAAGCGCTGCAGGACGAGGAGAAGGTCGCCCAACTGAGCGAGGACGAACTGGAGCGCGTACACGAGCTGCGCGCCCAGGGCGAGCAGTACCATAACGACGGCGAACACGACCAATCCGTCGATGTCTTGAACGAGGCCAAAGAGATCCTCGGCGTCTGAGCTCCGTGCCGGGCGCCTCTTCTCGGCGCCCGACACCTACCGCCACACCACTCCGACGTCGCCTGCAGGTCTACCCCTGCGGCGCGGCGCACTCCAGGATCCACTCCCACAGCGCCCGCTTCGCCTCACCCGGTACATCCGGGCGCGCATCGACCACGCCATAACCGCGTGCCGAGCGCAGCCTCATGTCGCTCAGGCCAATCAGCATGCCTTTATCCAGCAGATCGTCGACCAGGCCGCTCCAGCCCATGGCGATGCCCTGCCCGGCGATCGCCGCCTGAATCAGCAGCGTGTAGTTGTTGAACGTCAGCTCCGACGACTCGTGATAGGCGATGCCGCCCAGCTGCCGGAAGTAGCTCGGCCAGTCCATCCAGCGCTGGCCCTGGTCGGCGGTCAGGGTCAACAGCGGCGCTCGGCTGAGCGCCTCGATGCTCTCGATCGGCCCATGCTGCTGCAGGAAACCGGGGCTGCAGACCGGAAAGACGTCTTCGTGGAACAGCAGCGGAACGCCGCCGGCGAGCACCCGTTCGTCGCAGAACACGATGGCGACGTCCACCTCCTGGGTGCGCCAGTCGAGCACGCCCTGGTTGGTCACGATGCGCACGTCCACGTGCGGATAGCGCTCACGGAAGCTCGGCAGTCGCGGCATCAGCCAATACGCGGCGAAGGAGAAGTCCGTCAGGATATTGACGTGAGGGTGGCGATGCTTGTGCTGCAGGCGCTCGATGGTGCGATCGATGCCGGCAAAGCTCTCCTGCACGCTGACGAACAACGCATGTCCCGCCTCGGTCAACTTCACGCCCCGGTAGATCCGCTCGAACAAGGGCAGACCCAGTTGCTCTTCGAGCGCGCGAACCTGCTGACTGACCGCCGACTGCGTCGAGCGCAGCTCGCGCGCCGCCGCAGTGAAACTCAGGTGCCGAGCCGCCGTCTCGAACACCCGCAGGTTGTTGAGCGACGCCGATCTAGCCATCCACGACATTAGCTGACCTAATGTTTTCCATAAAAATTTAGCGAGTTTACAGGTGTTGAGATTAGCAGGGACACTGTCGTAAAAGCCAGTTACTACACAAGCGTCTGCCCTCCTGAGAGAAGCCCCATGACCGACAAGCGACCCAACATCCTGTTCCTGATGGCCGATCAAATGACGGCCTCGGCGCTGCCCGTCTATGGCCATCCACTGGTCAAGACACCGCATCTGTCACGCCTGGCGGCACAAGGTGTGGTATTCGACTCGGCCTACTGCAACAGCCCGCTGTGCGCCCCCTCGCGCTTCACGCTGATGGCCGGCCAGCTGCCGTCGCGCATCGGCGCCTACGACAATGCCGCCGACTTTGCCGCCGACATCCCCACCTACGCCCACTACCTGCGCGATGCCGGCTACCTCACCGCCCTGTCGGGCAAGATGCACTTCTGCGGCCCCGACCAGCTCCACGGCTTCGAGGAGCGCATGACCACCGACATCTACCCGGCGGACTTCGGCTGGTTCGTCGACTGGGAAAATTTCGACGAGCGCCCGAGCTACTACCACAACATGTCCTCGGTGACCCAGGCCGGCCCCTGCGTGCGCTCCAACCAGCTCGATTTCGACGACGAGGTGGTCTTCCGCGCCAAGCGCTTCCTCTATGACCATGCCCGCGACAGTGCAGTGGGTGGCGGCGAACGGCGCCCCTTCTGCCTGACCGTGTCGCTGACCCATCCCCACGACCCCTACACCATCCCGCAGGAGTATTGGGACCGTTACGACCACGACGCCATCGACATGCCGCGCGTGCCCTACTCGCGCGAGCTGATGGATCCGCACTCCCGGCGCCTGCGCCACGTCTATCAGCTCGACGAAGAGACCCTCAGCGAGGCGCAGATCCGCAACGCGCGCCACGCCTATTACGGGGCGATCAGCTATGTCGACGACCAGATCGGCGCCGTGCTGAAGGTGCTGGAGGAGACCGGACTCGACGACGACACCATCGTCGTCTTCTCCGGCGATCACGGCGACATGCTCGGCGAGCGCGGCCTGTGGTACAAGATGAGCTGGTTCGAGGGCTCGGCCAGGGTGCCGATGATCGTCCACGCCCCGGGCCGCTTCGCCCCGGGTCGGGTGCGTGAGTCGGTTTCCACCATGGACCTGCTGCCGACCTTTGCCGAACTCGCCAATGGCGGCATCGCGCCGGAATACGCCGTAGCCATCGATGGCCGCAGCCTGCTGCCGCACCTGACCGGCAGTGGCGGCCACGACGAAGTGATCGGCGAATACCTCGGCGAAGGCGCCATCGCGCCGCTGCTGATGATCCGCCGCGGGCGCTACAAGTTCGTGCACAGCGCGCCGGATCCGGACCAGCTGTTCGACCTCGAGGCCGACCCGCTGGAGCTCCACAACCTGGCGCAGGAACCTGCCTACCTGGACCTGTGCAAGCAGTTCCGCGACGAGGTCACCCGCCGCTGGGACTATGCACGCCTGCACGCTGAAGTGATCGCCAGCCAACGGCGGCGCAAGCTGGTCTCCCGTGCGCTGATGAAGGGCAAGGTCACGCCTTGGGATCACCAGCCGACGTTTGACGCCAGCACCCAGTACATGCGCAACACCATCGATCTGGACGATCTCGAGCGGCGCGCGCGCTTCCCGGCCGCCAGCGTCGAATAGCCATGATGGAAACCGCGACCGACGTTCGCCGGCAGCCGGCGAGACTCGAGCGCTGGCTGCCGTTTCTCGGTTGGCTGCCGCAGCAGACGTCACGCTCGCTGCGCGCCGATGCCGTCGCCGGCTTGACCGGCGCGGTGCTGGTCGTGCCCCAGGGGGTGGCCTATGCCCTGCTCGCCGGGCTGCCGCCCGAGTACGGCCTGTATACCGCCATCGTCCCGGCGATACTGGCGGCCCTGTTCGGCTCCTCGCGGCAGATGGTCAGCGGACCGACGGCGGCCCTGTCGATCGCGCTGTTCGCCACCCTGCAGCCCTTCGCCGAGGCGGGAAGCGGCGAGTTCATCGCCCTGGTGCTGACCCTGACCTTGCTGGCCGGGGTCTTCCAACTGCTGCTGGGGCTGGCCCGGCTGGGCGTGCTGGTCGATCTCGTCTCGCATTCGGTGGTGACGGGGTTCACCGCCGGGGCTGCACTGATCATCGCCACCAGCCAGCTCCCCCATGCGCTGGGGCTGGCCCCTCTGGCAGGCAGCGGCTTCATCGACATCTGGCCCCAGCTGTTCGCCCGGCTCGGCGATATCCGCCTCGATGCCGTGCTGATCGCCGCCTTCACACTCACCCTCTGCCTGGCGTTCCAGCGCTGGCTGCCACGTTGGCCGGGCATGCTGCTGGCGCTGGTGGCGGCGTCGCTGCTGGCCGCCTGGCTAGACCCGACGCACAGCGAGATCCTGCGTATCGCCGAGGTGCCGGCAGGCCTGCCACCGCTCTCGCTGCCCGACGTTTCCACCGACACCCTGCGCCTGCTGACGCCCGGCGCCATCGCCCTGGGGCTGCTGGGTCTGGTCGAAGCCGCCGCCATCGCGCGGGCCTTCGCCGCACGCTCGGGAGAGCGACTGGACAGCAACCGGGAATTCATCGGCCAGGGGCTCTCCAACATCGGCGGTGCCTTCTTCTCCGCCTACGTCTCGTCGGGCTCGTTCACCCGCTCGGGGCTCAACGCCAGTGCCGGGGCCCGCTCACCGCTGGCGGCCGTGCTGTCCGCGGCGTTCCTGATACCGCTGATGCTGCTTGCCGCCCCCCTGCTGCACCACGTGCCGATGTCGGCCATGGCCGGCTTGCTGCTGCTGGTTGCCGCCAAGCTGGTCGACCGGCACAGCATTCGCGAGACCCTGAGGATCAGCCGCTCGGAAACAGCCATCCTGCTGATCACCTTTTTCAGCACCCTGCTGCTGGCGCTGGAGTTCGCCATCTACTTCGGCGTACTGGCCTCGCTGGCCGTCTACCTGCGCCGGACCACCCGCCCGCCGGTGGTCGCATGTGCACTGTCCCAAGCCCCTGCGGAGATTCAGCAGGCCCTGACGGAGCCAGGCTGCAGCGTCGTGCGGATCGACGGCTCGCTGTTCTTCGGCGCCTGCGAGTCGGTTGCCCGGCAGCTCGAGTCTCACGACCGGCCGAACCTGGTGGTACTGGCGGCGGGCATCAACTTCATCGACCTGAGCGGCATCCATCTGCTCCAGCGCCAGGCCCGCCGCTGCCGGGCTCGGGGCGGGAGGCTGTACCTGGTCTGGACCAAGCCCGACGTCCTGGCCCGCTTGCAACGAGCCGGCCTCGTCGCCGACGAGGGCGATCGGAATCACCACAAGCCAATGGCAATAACAATATGAGGCTTCCCCCCATGACACACCCGCATCCCGACAACGAGTCGGTCAATCGACTCAACCCGGCCGTGTTCCACGGCTCGGTGGCCGGCATCCTACTCTTTCTGATCTATGCCATCGCCTTCACCGACCACGCAACGGCCTTCTTCAACGCCGGGCTGGACTGGATCGGCAACACCTTCGGCTGGTACTACATGCTGGCGGTCGTCGCCTATCTGCTCTTCGTTGTACTGATCGGCTTCTCGCGCTTCGGCAAGATCCGCCTGGGGCCCGATCACTCGCGCCCGGAGTTCTCGCTGCTGTCGTGGTCGGCGATGCTGTTCGCCGCCGGCCTGGGCGGCGCCATCCTGTTCTTCGTGGTCTCCGAACCGCTGACCCACTACCTGAATCCGCCCCTCGGCGAAGGCGGTACCGCCGAGGCCCAGCGGCAAGCCATCGTGCAGACCTTCATGCACTGGGGCATCTCGGGCTGGGGGCTCTACGTGCTGATGGGCATGGCACTGGCCTATTTCAGCTACCGCCACCGCCTGCCACTGGCGATCCGCTCGACGCTCTATCCCCTGCTGGGCAAACGCATCTACGGCCCCATTGGCGATGCCGTGGACATCGCCGCGGTGCTGGCCACGGTGTTCGGCATCGCCACCGCACTGGGCATCGGCGTGATGCAGATGAACTACGGGCTGACCTATCTGTTCGGCATACCCGAGGGGCTGCCCGCACAGATCATGCTGATCCTGCTGGTAGTGACCCTGGCCACGCTGTCGGTGGTGAGCGGTGTGAAACGGGGCATCCGCCGGCTGTCCGAGCTCAACCTGCTGCTGGTGGCAGGCCTGGTGCTGTTCGTGCTGCTACAGGGCGATACGCTCCGGCTGCTCAACGCCCTGGTCATGAATACCGGCGACTACCTGGTGGCCCTGACCGGCAAGAGTTTCGACACCTACGCCTATGCCCCCGAAGCGCAGGGCTGGTTCAGCGGCTGGACGGTGTTCTTCTGGGGCTGGTGGATCGCCTGGGCACCGTTCGTCGGCCTGTTCCTGGCGCGCATCTCACGCGGTCGCACCATTCGCGAGTTCGTCGCCGGCGCCCTGTTCATCCCGCTCATCTTCGTGATGATCATGATGTCCGTGTTCGGCAACAGCGGCATCGACATGGTCGAACAGGGCTTGGTGGTACTCGGCGACCAGGCCGTGAACCGGCCCCCGGCCACCATCTACACCTTCCTCGAGCAGCTGCCCATGGTCGGCGTCACCGCCACCCTGGTGCTGATGCTAAGCATCGTGTTTTTCGTCACTTCGGCCGACTCCGGCGCCCTGGTGCTGTCCAATTTCACCTACGTGCTGCGCGACGTGAACCACGACGCCCCCGCCCGGCTGCGCATCTTCTGGTCGGCGATCATCGGTCTGATCACCCTGGCACTGCTGTTCGCCGGCGGCCTGCGCACGCTGCAGAGCGCGGTGGTGATCGCCGCCCTGCCGTTCTCGGCGATCATCTTCCTGACCATGTTCAGCATGTACCGCTCGCTGAAGGTCGAAACCGGCAAGGCCGACGTCCGTCACCAGGTGGTGGCTAGCGCCGCCGCCAACAGCGATTGGCGCGAGCGTCTCGACCGCACTCTGGACGGCACGACGCAGAATGGCGCCGAGGCCACGCTGCGCCACGCCATTCGTCCGGCGCTACTCGAGCTGGCCGAGGAGCTCAACCGCCGCGGCCAACAGGCCAGCGTTACCGAGCGGCAGGTGGAGGGCACTCAACTGCTCTGCCCCACCCTGCAGGTCGACTTCGCAGGTGCCCCCAGCTTCATCTACGGGATACGCCCGCAGCGCATGCGGCCGCCAAGCTTCCTGCCCGCGGACGACGACTATTACCTGCGACTCGACGTTCACCTGGCCGAGGGTGGCCTGGGCCAGGACCTCAACGGCTATACCCGTCTCCAGGTCGTGCACGACGCACTCAACGAGTACCAGCGCCACTTGCGCTTCCTGACCCATGCCAGCGAAGAAGGGTATCTGGCCAACATCCCCAGTAGACCCAGCCCGGGAGATACCCAGCCCCAGGCCGAGCCTGCTGGCTAGCCAGCCCGGTTTCCCCACGCCATGACGAAACGAGCCCCACCTCGGTGGGGCTCACTGCGTTCGGCTCCGTGCATGGCGTGGGCGTTGGTCACTCGCCGGGCCCGGGGCAACGCATCACAGTGACCTCGAAGTCCTCGCGGTCCAGGTAGGTCAGCGTCATCACGTCATCTTCCGCCTCGTCTCCCGCTTCGAGCGACATGCGGATCCGTTCGTCCGTGGCCATGTCATCGGACGGGCAATCGAGCTGGGCCTCCCAGACGTTGTCACCCTCTTCCGAGACCTCCATGTCACATGAGGCCCCACTGCCCTCGAAATGCGACGGGCCGAGTGTGATGGCTTGATCCTCCTCCTCGTCTCGCGCACACAGGGCCGGATCGGTCGCCCAGCGGCCCGCATAGGCGACGGCATCCTCGAGGGCGGGATCGTCGCCGTGGGATTCGGCCTGCACGTGGCCGGCGAAGACGATCAGACCCAGTGCGGCACACAGTGCCATCCATCCGTAGTGTCGATGCTCCATGATTCACCTCGACGTTAGCGTTGTGTGTGTGTGTTGGCATGACTCGCCCTATCAGGGTAGACCAAGCCCAGCGAGCGCCAGCCCGACGCCAGACAAGCGGTTAGCTTCCTCATGATTTGCACCCAGGCACCAGACCGATATCATGTGGCTTTCGCAAGCCCCGGCACAGCGGGGCCACACCATGTCGAGAGGCACCATGCCGCTGCTCTATCTCCTGCCCCCGCTGGGTGCCGTGCTGATCTGGTCGGGCAACATGACCATCAATCAGCTCACCGTAGGCGCCATCGCCCCCAGCAGCATCGCCTTCCTGCGCTGGGTGTTGGCGCTGCTGGTGCTCACGCCCTTCCTGCTGCCGGCCGCCTGGCGCCACCGCCAGACCATCCGCCGCGAATGGGCCAAGCTCGCCACCCTGGGCCTGCTCGGCATGGGGCTGTGGCAGGGGCTGGCCTACGTGGCCGCCGAAACCACCTCGGCCACCAACATGGGCATCCTGGCCGCCATGGTGCCGCTGCTCACGGTGCTGCTCAGCGCACTGATCCTGCGTGAAGCACCCAGCCTCGGCGGCACCGTCGGCGGGCTCGTCGCCCTGTTCGGCGTGCTGGTGCTGCTCGGTCGCGGCGACCCGCTCTCGCTGCTGGAGCTGGAGGTAGCGCTCGGCGACCTGCTGATGGTGGTCGCAGCGACCTGCTACGCCCTCTACGGTGTGATGCTCAAGCGCTGGCCGCTGGACCTGCCGCCCTGGGTGCTGCTCTACGCTCAGGTGGTGTTCGCCGTGCTGTTCCTGCTGCCGCCCTACCTGATGGGGCCGATGACCCCGGTGGATGGCCACAACGTGTGGCTGATCCTGTACGCCGGCATCCCCGCCTCCATCGTCACCACCTATCTGTGGATGCGCGCCATCCGCCAGATCGGCGCCAGCCAGGCCAGCATCTTCATCAATCTGATGCCGCTGTTCAGCGCGCTGATCGCCATGGCCTACCTGGGCGAACGCATCGCCCTGTTCCATCTGGTCGGTGGTGTGCTGGTGCTGGCCGGTGTGCTCATGGCCCAGACCCTGACCCAGCCGCTCGTACGCAGAGCCACGCGCAACATATGACCGTCGATACCACTTCACTCAATCGGGAAAGGAACTTCTTCGCGAACGACCAGACGTTGTGGCTGTTCGGCTACGGCTCTCTGATCTGGAAGGCCGAGTTTCCTTTCCACGAGCGCCGTCCCGCCCATATCGAAGGCTGGGCGCGGCGCTTCTGGCAGGGCTCCCACGATCACCGTGGCACGCCGGGGGCGCCGGGGCGCGTGGCAACGCTGATCGAATCCCCCGGCGCGCTCTGCCAAGGCATGGCCTATCGTATCGACGCCGACGTGCTGGGCCCGCTCGACGTACGCGAGAAGAACGGCTACCTGCGTGAACGGGTGACGCTGCATTTCGCCGAGGGCGACCATGCCGAGGGGCTGATCTATCTTGCCACGGCGGACAACGCCGCCTTTCTCGGCGCCGCACCGCTCGACGAGATGGCTCGCCAGATCGCCGCCGCTCACGGCCCCAGCGGCGCCAACCGCGACTACCTCCTGCACTTGGCCGACGCACTGGAACAGCTCGGCGCCGAGGACCGGCATGTCTTCGGGCTGGCGACTCGGGTAAGAGGCATAAGAGAAGCATAAAAAGTCAAGTTAGGTAACGCGCGGCCGATATTCCTTCAGAGCACCATGATCGAGAACGGTGCCAGCGACGGGGGACCGGCCGTGAAAGAAACCTTGAGTGCGGTAGAGGCAGACCTGAGCAGGCCCTGGTATCGCCTGCGCTTCAGTTCTGCGGTTGAGGCCCGCTTCGAGGCCGATACCGCCACCCGGCGCAGCCGCCACCTGCTGATCGCCGGCATCGTGGCCCTGGTCATCTACAACCTGTACATCTTCAACGACTATGTCATCAGGCCCGAATCCCTGCTGATCTCCGCCGGGATTCGTTTCGGCCTGATGACGCCTCTGGGCCTTGCAGCCCTCTATGTCATCTACCGTGGGATATCGCCGACTCTGCGCGAAGCGACCATGGCGGCCACCATCGTCATCGCCATGCTGCTCTCCAGTGCGAACTTCTACCTCTCGGACTCGCCCCACTCGTTTCTCGACACTTTCTCGTTCGGCTTGATTCTGCTGGTAGGCAATATCGTTCTCTCACTGCGCTTCGGCTTCGCCCTGGCCTCATCGTTGCTCTGTGCCGTGATCATGACGAGCTTCGTGATTCCTTATGAACACACCGACAGTGCCGTAAAGATCAATACACTGGTCGTCTTCACCTCGAGTGCCATCTTCACGCTGCTGGCCAACTACCGACTGGAGGCCAGCGAGCGCCAGGCCTATCTGCTGCTCTTGCGGGAACGGCTCGGCAACGAAGCCACGCTGCAGTCCAATCAGGTCCTGACGAAGATCTCGACCACCGACCCTCTGACTGGCGTGGCCAACCGTCGCCATTTGGATGAGGTAATGACCCAACGCTGGCACGAGGCCATTGCCGAGCGAACGATGCTCGGCCTGCTGGTACTCGATATCGACTGCTTCAAGAACTACAACGACCGCTATGGCCATCTCGAGGGTGACGTCTGTCTGCGCCGGGTTGCGCAGGAAATACAGCACCACGTGCGTCACGAGCTCGACCTGGTGGTGCGCTATGGCGGCGAGGAGTTCGTGGTGCTGATGCCCAACGCCTCGGCGTCTTCGGCCTTTCAGGCCGCCGAGCGCATTCGCCAGGGCATCGAAGCGCTGGCCATACCCAACGCAGGTGTGTCTCACTCACCAGTGGTCACGATCAGCATCGGTGTTGCCGTGACTCGTCCCAACACGGCCCTTCCACCCTCGCTGCTGCTGTTGCAGGCCGACGAGGCGCTTTACCAAGCCAAGCGCGAGGGGCGCAACCGCTGCGTATTGGCGCAGTTGCAGGAGGGCCAGTCCTCGGCACAGGCGCACCGGGACACTCCCCATGCCACTGGCCTTGCGTCATCCGATGGCGAGACGAAACGGTGAGCTACAGAACGTACATGCGTAGCGGCATCCATAGCCCCATGCCGATCATGATCAGGTTTTCGGTCAGCGACACGAAGCCCAGCGGCACCTTGCTGTCGCCACCCACGCAGGCGCACTTGAGTTCGCGCTTGTCGATGTAGACCGCCTTGAACACCGAGACGGCACCTACCGTACCGATGAACAGCGCGACGGGGGCGGCCAGCCATACCAGGGCGCCGGCCAGCATCAGGATGCCTGCCAGCGTCTCGGCATAGGGGTAGACGTAGCCATAGCGCACCTGACGCTGCGCCAACAGGTCGTAGTTGAGGAACATGGTGCTGAAGCTCTCCACATCCTTGAGCTTCTGCAGCCCCAGCAGGGTCATGGCAATGGCCACGAAGTACTCCGGCATCCTGGCGCTCACCAGCGAGCCTGTCGCAGTCCAGCTCACGGCAAACCCCATCAGCAGCGCCGTGGCGAACAGGGCGATCACCGGCTGGTAGCTGGTTGCGTCATCCCCCGGTGTGGTCAGGCCGAAATGCTCGCGCAGCGCGTCGTAGCCACCGATACGCCGGCCATCGATGAAGGCCTGAGGCGTCGTATCGACCCCATGCTCTTCCTTGAACGCCTCCGTCTCCTCCCGCGTGGTCAGATGATGATCCTCGACCTCGAAACCTTTGCGCTCCAGCAGGTCCTTGCTCTTCAGGCCGAAGGGGCACAGGTGCTCTTCCATGACCATGCGGTATAGCTTGGCCTGCCCCACTGGCTGTCCGTGAGCCATGACATCTCTCCTTGGGTCATGCATTCATCCCAAGGGTAGTCAATGAGAACGTCAGCGAATCCCGCTCTGTGATCTGCAACAATGACTAACGCTGCGCTCCTCGTCGTCCCAATCATGGGAAAAGCCACCGGCTTCCATCACGGGTTGACATACTTGCGTGCTCTTCTGCTCCGGTGATGTCGATACAACGGCAGCGCAATAGCCAGTACAGAGAGCAAAATGAAGGCCAGGCTGATCGGCCGGGTGAAGAAGACGCTCCAATCTCCGTCGTGCATGGTCATGCCGCGCCGGAAGTTGGACTCGACCATGTAGCCCAGGATCATTCCCAGCACCACCGGGGCGGCGCTGAAGCCGTGGCGGTTGAGGAAGTAGCCGAAGATGCCGAAGAACAGCAGTATCCAGGCCGAGGTCAGGCTACCGGTAATGCCGTATGCGCCGAGTATGCACATCACCATGATGAACGGCAGCAGGTAAGTTCGCGGTATCTGTAGCACCCTGACAAAGAGCTTGATGCCCACCGACTGGAAGCTGAACATGAAAATGTTGGCGACGAGAAAGGCGATGATGATGCCGTAGGCAATATTGGCCTGCTCATCGAACAGCATCGGGCCCGGCTGCAGCCCATGGATCAGGAGCCCGCCCATCAGGATCGCCGCCGAGGCGTCCCCGGGAATCCCCAGCGTCATCATCGGAATCAGGGCGCCGCCGGTCATACCGTTGTTGGCCGATTCGCAGGAGATGATGCCCTCATCGTGTCCCTTGCCGAACTTCTCAGGCGTGCGCGAAATCCGCTTGGCCTGGTCATAAGCCAAAAAGGAGGCGATGCTGCCACCGGCTCCGGGAATCGCCCCGACCAGCGAACCGATCAGTGAGCTGCTCGACCAGATCTTCCAACGCCTGAACGTCTCGCGAAAGCGTGGATAGGCGTTGTTGACGCGCACCCGCCCCTCGCTCACCTGATCGGCGCGTGACGTAGTGGTATCGGTAATGATCTGCGACAGCGCAAAAAGACCGATCAGCGCCGCCATGAAATCTACCCCGCCTATCAGGGCAGGGATGCCCGCCGTCAGCCGCACTACCCCAGTCAGCGAGTCGATGCCGATCAATGAAATCAGCACGCCGATCAGGCCCGCCACGATACCCTTGATCAGCGACTTATCGGACACCGAGGCAATGATCGTCAAGCCGAACAAGCCCAACGTAGCGTACTCGATAGCGCTGAAGCGCAGCGCCGCCTCGGCGATCAACGGCGACATGAAAGCGAAGATCAGCACGCTGATCATGCCACCGATCATGGAGGCCACGATACACAGCCCAAGTGCACGACCCGGCTCGCCGTTGCGCGCCATGGGAAAGGCATCCAGGGTAGTCGCCACCGACGAGGGCGTACCGGGGATATTGAGCAGCGCAGCGGGAATCGAGCCCCCGGAGATGGCGCCGCAGTAGACCCCGAGCAACATGCCCATGCCGGTCACCGGCTCCATGCCAAAGGTCAGCGGCAGCAGCAGGGCGATCCCCATGGTGGCGGTCAATCCCGGCAGCGAGCCGAAGATCAGGCCAAGCACCGTGCCGGCAGCAATCGCCAGGAAGATATAGCCGTTGGCGAACAGTGTCGCCGCCTCGGCGAAATGGGCAAACATGACGACTCCCCCTCAGGGCATGGATAGTCCGAAAAGCACGGAAAACACCACATAGATGGCACTGGTCGCGACCACTGCGAAAAGCCCTGAAGCCAGCAGCGAGCGACGTGTGGGCCAGGCATCGTTGAGAAACTTGTCGACGAGCAGGCGAAAGACGCCCAGAAACACCAGGGTGCTGACGAAGAAGCCGATGAACGTCAGCATGATCAGGTAGAGCACGATCGCGGCCAGTGTCACCAACAGCGTGACGGCTTCACGGCGCTCGAGCCTAACACCGCCGTCGGGCTCTCGCTTGACCAGGGTTTCCACCACCAGCAGGTAACCCACCAGCAGCATGATGATGGCGCTGACCCAAAAAGGGAGGAACCCCGGTCCCGGGTCGCCGACCACCCGCATCATCGTCGGGATCGAACTTGCCAGGTGGAGAAAGTAGCCGGCCCCCAGGATCAGCAGGAGATAAAAAAGCTGCTTCTCAGTCACTCGCGTCATGGCGGACTCCCCGTTATCAGCAGCGGATCAGGCCCCATGTCAGAGGCCTGACCACGGTCATCACTACTTGAGTCGCTGGGCGGTGCGGATGAAGGACTCGGCGAGTTCCGCCATGCGTGCGTCCAGCGCCTCGCCGGGGGGCATGAAGTCCACTTCGGCGCCCTGGTTAGCAATCGCCTCCTGCACCTTGGCATCGCGGGTTGCAGCTTCCAGGGCTTCTGCCCAGGCGGCCTTGACCTCTTCATCGACTCCTGCTGGAGCGGCGATTCCGCGCCAGTTGGTCAGGCTCAGCTCATAACCCAGCTCGCTGAGGGTGGGAACGTCCGGGTAATCTTGCAGGCGATCATCGCCGAGGCTGACCAGCGGTATCAGCCGACCAGAGCGCAGGCCGGAAGCGAGGTCGGCCAGGTTGAGCATCAACGCATCGATGTGTCCCCCCATGGCCGCGGCCACCGCATCGGAGGAGCCATCATGGGGGATCTGGCGAGCCCGGTAACCCACCATATCGGCCAGGATCTCGCTGGCGACGTGGGTCGAACCGCCTGCGCCGGAGAAGCCGAAGCTCACCGTCCCGGGATTGGCCTGCATGTCTTCGACCAGCGCTTCCCAGCTATCCCAGGGACCATCGGCACGCACCGCCACGACGTAGTCCTCGCTCATGACGTTGCCGAGGTAATCGAAGTCCGAGTAGGTATAGGTGGCATTGCCCATACCTTCGGTGGCGAAGATCACGTTGTTGGGGATGGTCACCGTGTAGCCGTCGGGCTTGGCGTTGGCCACCTGGGTAAAGCCGAGAATACCGCCGCCCCCCGGCACGTTGGAGACCACGATGGTTTGCCCCAGCGCCTCTTCGAGAGCCGGCTGCAGCGTTCTTGCCAGTACGTCGGTACCACCGCCGGCGCCATAGGGGATTACCATGGTGATGGTCTTGGTGGGATAATCCGCGGCAGCGATGCCTGCAGCCATCACGCCAGCGATGAGTACCGAGAGTTTGGTGGTGTTGTGAGTCATGGCGTTTTCTCCTTTGAGTTATTCTAATCATCTAATCAAGCCATGGCCGCTCTGTCAGCGGTCAGGATTCTGCTCTACCCGTCGGGTCAGTAATGACCTTTTGTCGATTGCGCTCCCCTGTTCAGGCCGAAGTCCGCAGCGCGCTGACGAACCGCCTGAGCCAGCAGCGTAACGTCCAGTCCGACCGCCACGAAGGTCGCGCCCAGTTCGAGGAAACGCCTGGCCTGGTCAACGTCACTGGTCAAGGTACCGGCGGCCTTGCCGCAAGCCACAATGGTGTGAATCGCCGCCTCGATGGCCGCCTGTACTTTGGGATGGCCGGGGTTGCCGAGGTGCCCCATCGAAGCCGCCAGGTCTGCCGGGCCGATGAATACGCCATCCACGCCCTCCACCGCACAGATCGCCTCGAGATTATCGAGTGCGATGGTCGTCTCGGCCTGCACCAGCAGGCAGGCTTCATCGTTGGCGTATTGCACGTAGTCAGGGCGGCCATTCCAGCGCGATACCCTGGCGACCCCCGCGCCGACGCCGCGAATGCCCTCAGGGGGATAGCGCGTCGCGGCGACCATGGCGGCTGCCTGCTGCGGGGTATCGACCATGGGTATCAGCAGGGTCTGGGCGCCGATATCGAGCAGTTGCTTGATCGCCGCGGCTTCACCCTGCAGCGCACGCACCACGGGGTGACCGCCATAGGCGGCTACCGCTTGCAGCTGGGCGAGCGTGCTGCGCACATCGTTGGGCGCGTGTTCGTTGTCGATCAGCAGCCAGTCGAAGCCCGCCGTGGCGCACAGCTCGGCACTGTAGGCATCACCCATCGATAGCCATAGCCCGACCTGGGCTCTGCCCTCGGCCAAGGCCTGCTTGAACGGGTTACCCGCTGCAGGACCGCGGTTACTGGATACGTTCATGGCTGCTCCGGTTGTTGTTGTCATGCCTCTTCTCAGCGCAAATTGCCCTGGCAGAGGTACTTGATGTGCTGATAGTCCTCGAGGCCATGGACCGAGCCTTCACGTCCGTAGCCCGACTCCTTGATGCCGCCGAAGGGCGCCGCTTCGGACGCCACGGCGCCCTCGTTGATGCCGACGATGCCGGCCTCCAGCGCATCGGCGACGCGCCAGATTCGGCTGACGTTTTCCGAATAGAAGTAACTGGCAAGCCCGAACGGCGTGGCATTGGCGGCCGCCACCGCTTGCTCTTCCGTGGCGAAGCGCAGCAGCGGCACCAGCGGCCCGAAGGTCTCCTCATGGCACAGCTGCGCGTCGGACGTGACGTCGCCAAGCAGCGTCGGTGCCACGTAATTCGGGCCCAGGTCGGTGCGCACCCGCTCGCTCCCCACCAGCACTCTTGCCCCCCGGGTCACGGCATCGTCGATATGCGCGAGGATCTTGTCCACGGCACGGGCGTTGATCATCGGTCCGATCTGACAGTCGGGGTCACTTGCCGGCCCCACCCGCAAGGCGGCAACCCGCGCGACCAGCTTTTCGGCGAAGGCGTCGAATACCTTCTCCTGTACATAGACGCGATTGGGGCAGACGCAGGTCTGGCCGCCATTGCGGAACTTGGCGGCCATCAGGCCCTCCACGGCGGCGTCGAGATCGGCATCCTCGAAGACGATGAAGGGGGCATTGCCGCCAAGCTCCAGCGAGAGTTTCTTGAGCGTATCGGCCGATGCTCGGGCCAGATGCTTGCCCACCGGGGTGGAGCCGGTGAAGCTGATCTTGCGCACCCGGGCATCCTCGAGCCAGGCGTCGACCACCTCGGGTGTGCGCCCACGCGAGGCGCAGACGATATTGATCACCCCAGGCGGAATACCGGCCTCTTCGGCCAGGCGCACCAGCGCCAGCGAGGTCAGCGGGGTATCCTCGGCGGGCTTGGCCACCACCGTGCAGCCTGCCGCCAAAGCCGGCGCGATCTTGCGCGCGATCATCGCCGCCGGAAAGTTCCAGGGCGTCACCACTGCCACCACGCCAACCGGCTCCTTGACGGCCAGCATGCGTCGCCCGGCGACCGGCGGCGCAATCACCTCGCCGGCAATGCGTGGCGCCTCCTCGGCGAACCACTCAATGTAGCTGGCCGCATAGCCCACCTCACCCTGACCCTCGGCGAGGGGCTTGCCCTGCTCCAGTGATATCAGGCGTCCCAGATCCTGCTGATGGGCCATCACCAGGGTGTGCCAGCGCTTGAGCAGCTCGCCACGCCGCTTGGCCGGCGTCGCACGCCAGCCGGCAAAGGCGTGGTGGGCGGCATCGGCCGCTGCCCGTGCCTCCTCGGCACCGCTGTCCGGCACCTCGGTGATCGGCTGCATGTCGGCCGGATTCGAGATCGCCAAGCGCGCCCCGTCGGCGGCGTCGCACCAGTACCCGGCAATGTAGTTGCGGGACTGAATCAGGTCACCTCGTTCCAGCGTCAGGGTCATTGTCACGCTTCCTCTCTGTGGGCTAACGCTCTGTTGGCCGACGTTGCCATCAGCTGACGATACCAACGTGCCACGGCACGAATTCGTGATCCCCAAGCCCGAGCCGCTCGCTGCAGCTGCGCTCCCCGGAGGCCACACGCAGGATATGCGCGAAGATCTGCTCGCCCATCGCCTCGATGCTGGCCGTACCGTCGATGACCTGGCCGCAGTTGATATCCATGTCCTCGCGCAGGCGCTCGAACATGGGGGTGTTGGAAGCCAGCTTGATGGTGGGAGCCGGTTTGGAGCCGAACATTGAGCCGCGTCCGGTGGTAAAGCAGATCAGATTGGCGCCGCTGGCGATCTGCCCGGTCGCCGATACCGGGTCGTAGCCCGGCGAGTCCATGAACACGAAGCCCTTGGTCGCGATCGGCTCGGCGTATTCGTATACCGCCTGCAGTGGCGTGGTGCCGCCCTTCATCGCCGAACCCAGGGATTTCTCGACGATGTTGGCCAGCCCGCCGGCCTGGTTGCCCGGCCCAACCACACCGTTGAACTGGCCGCTGTGGCCGCGGGTGTACTCTTTCCACCACTCCAGGCGGTCGAGCAACTTTTGGCCCACCTCGGGCGACACGGCGCGCCGCGTGAGCATGAACTCGACGCCATGTATCTCGGGTGTCTCAGACAGAATCGCGGTACCGCCCTGGCGCACCAGGATATCCATGGCCGCCCCCAACGCCGGATTGGCCGAGATCCCCGAGAAACCATCCGAGCCACCACACTGCAGCCCGATGCTGAGGTGGCTGGCACTCACCGGCTGGCGCTCGATCCGGTTGGCCTCGGGCAGCATCGCCTCGATGGCGGCGATGCCGGCGGCGATGGATTCACGGGTACCGCCACTCTCCTGCATCACCAGGGTGCGCACCTTGGCCCCCACCTCGAGTCCCTGGGACTCGACCAGGCCTGACACCTGGTTGCGCTCGCAGCCCAGCCCCACGATCAGCACCCCGGCGAAGTTGGGGTGCCGCGCATAGCCGGCCAGAGTGCGCCGCAGCAGGTCGAAGTGATAGCTGGGTGAGGACATCCCACAACCGCTGGTCTGGGCGAAAGCCACCACGCCATCGACGTTGGGGTAGTCAGCCATGCGCTCCGCGGTGAAGTGGTCGGCGATATGTTTGATGACAGTGGCCGAGCAGTTCACCGAGGAGAGGATGCCGATGAAGTTGCGCGTGCCGACTCGGCCATCCGGGCGCACGATGCCCTGGAATGTGGCCCGCTCAGCCTCCGGCACATAATCCACAGGCCGCACGTCCTGGCAGAAGGCGGGATCGCGGTCGATCTCGGTCAGGGTGACGTTATGGGTGTGCACATGCTCCCCGGACGCAATGTCGCGGCCTGCCGCGCCAATCACCGTGTCGTACTTCCTCACCGATTCACCGGCGGCGATCCTGCGGGCAGCGATCTTGTGCCCTGCCGGCACCTGGGCGCGGGATTTCACTTCCAGCTCGGGCAGCCACTGGCCGAGACCGACGCCATCGCGGGCGATCAGGACATTATCGTTGGCGTGCAGCCGAATCAGCGTGCGGGGGGACGTTTCCATGGTCAGCGGCCTGGCTCCATCATCGAGCGTTGTAATAATCGTTGGGTCGAGTATGGGCCGCCTCTTCATGAGGATAAAATAAAACAATAGACTCTCTTCATAACCATAACGGAATGAAGAAAAGGAAAGCGCCATCATGAGCGATATCGACCGCGTCCTACGCTCGAACCTGAAACTGCGCCACCTACAGCTGCTGGTCGCACTGGATGAGTTCCGCCATATCGGCCGCGTCGCCGACTTTCTGTCGCTGACCCAGCCCGCGGTGTCGAAAATGCTGGCCGAGATAGAGCGCATGTTCGACCTCAAGCTGTTCCTGCGCTCCACCCGCGGCACCGAGCCTACGGCCTATGGCGATACGGTGGTGCGCTTTGCCCGCTCGGTACTGGCCGACTACGGTCGCACCCAGGACGAGATCGCCGCGGTTGAGAGCGGCGCCGCCGGGCGCGTCAGTATCGGCGCCATGGTAGTGGCAACGCCGGAGCTACTGGCAAACGCCATCCAACTGCTCAAGGCACGCTCCCCCAACAGCACGGCTCTAGTGGAAGAGGGCGACCTCAAGCGCCTACTGCCCCGCCTGCGTACGGGCGAACTCGACCTGCTGGTAGGCCGCCTCGAACCCGGCTACGCAGCGCCGGACCTGGACACAGAAGCGCTCTACGACGAGGCGATGTGCGTGGTCGCCGCCCCGACGCACCCCGTTTGCAGCATGCCCACACCGCAGTGGGCAGATATCGCCGAGCTGGCTTGGGTCGTTCCTCCCCCGTGGGCTTCATCGCGAATCAAGCTCAACCAGATGTTCTACAAGCATGGCCTCAACCCACCCGCTGACCTGATCGAAACGGCCTCATTTCTCGCCACCCTGACCTTCGTTCAGCAGCGCCCCGCCCTGGGCTACCTCGCCCACGGCGTGGCGCGCCACTTCGCGGCACAGGGCTTGCTCAAGGTATTGCCGCTGGAGATCCCCATCGAGCTGCCACCGGTGGGGATCATCACCCTGCGTGGCAGAATCAAGACACCGACCTGCCAGCAAGCGATCGAGTGCCTGCGGCAGGTGGTAGATGGACAATAGCGGCCCCGGATGAGGCTCGGAGCCCCCGATGGAGCAGAGGAGCCGTTCAATAGCCACGTCCTCGGTCGACGATGCCGACCATCTCGCGGCCTTCGCGATGCCGGGCAATGTTGTCGAGCACCCTCTCGATCGCGCTTTCGGGCTGGGTCATGCTGGCGACATGGGGGGTCAAGAGTATTCTCGGATGGGACCAGACAGGGTGGTCCGAAGGCGGTGGCTCGGGGTCGAATACATCCAGCACGGCTGCCGACAGCTGTCCGCTGTCCAGCGCCGCCAGTAGATCCGCCGTGACCAGATGCGGGCCGCGGCCGACGTTGACCAGCGAGGCACCGTGCGGCAACTGCCCGAACAGCTCGGCGTTGAGGATACCTCGGGTCTCGTCAGTCAGCGGCAGCAGGCAAACCAGCACCTGGCTGGTGGAGAGAAAGCTCGGCAGCTCGTCGTCACCGGCGAAGCACGCCACGCCTTCCTGTTGACGGCGGGTGCGACTCCAGCCCTGGCAGGCAAAACCCAGGCCGGTGAGGTGTTGCGCCACTGCACCGCCTAGTTGCCCCAGGCCGAGGATGCCCACACGGCACTGCGAGGCAGGGCGCACGCGCCAGGCCTGCCAGGTCGACGTGCGCTGCTGATCGATGTAATCGATCAGGTTGCGGTGCAGCGTCAGCACCGCCATGGCCACATACTCCTGCATGGTGGCGACGATGCCCGGCTCCTGCATTCGCACCAACGGCACATGACTCGGAATGCTGTCCAAGTCGAACTGATCGACCCCGGCGCCGAGCGAGAAGATGACCTCGAGATTGGGGAAACGCTCCAAGTCCTCTATCGGCGCCCAGGTCCCCAAGTAGCGTACGTTTTCTTCACTGCCGATATCGGGCCAGACACGAAACGCGATATCCGGCGCACGCTGCTCGAACAGACGCTGCCACTCCCGCCCCCGTTCAGGGTCGGCGTTGTAGATGAAGCTCATCTCGACTCCTCCAAAACCGCGTCAGGCCGGTGAGCGCTGGCGTGCCATCACCATCAGCATTACCAAGGCAAATGAGGTGGCGGTCAACAGCGTGCTGATGGCGGCGATGGTCGGGTCTATCTCGTCACGCAGCGCAGTGAACATCCGCACCGTCAGGGTCTGGTTTCGACCACCGGAAATGAATAGCGCTACCATGGTTTCATCCAGCGCCTGGATGAAGGCGAAGATCGCACCGGTTACCACGCTGGGCATGATCTGCGGCAGCGTCACGGCCATGAAGCTGCGAAAGCGATTCATGCCGAGGCTTCTCGCCACCATCTCCTGCGTTTGATCGAAGCCATGCAGCCCGGCAGTGACCGCCGTGATCACGTAGGGCAGTGCCAGCATCACGTCGGCCATGATCAGGCCCGGGATGGTGTACAACATCCCCGATAGCGCATAGATGAAGAACACGCCCGTAGCGACGATGATGATGGGTACGATCAGCGGCAGCAGCAGTACGATCTTCAGATAGCGCATCAGCCGGTGCGTCGAACAGTTGATGGCGTAGGCCGCCGCGACACCGATCGGAGTGGCAATCAACGCCGTGGCAAACGCCACGATCAAGCTGGTCCTTGCCGCTGCCATCCAGCCGGGATTGCCGAAGAATGCCTCATACCAGCGCAACGAATAGCTGGTTGGCGGAAAGGAGAGGAAGCGACTATCCGAGAACGACATTGGCAGCACGATCAGTACCGGCAGAATCAGAAATACCAGCACCAATGCCACATACCCAATGAAGACGAGCCGACCCAAGGATAATTTAGTCATTTCGCACCGAGTATTTTCTCAAGGGGAACCAGGCGACTGACCACATAGAAGATGATCAGCACACAGATCAGCAGCACCACGCTGACGGCACTGGCCGCCCCCCAGTCGCTATAGAGCTGGATATTGCGACTGACCAGCATCGACGCCATGACGGTGCGCCCGCCGCCGACCAGTTCCGGCGTGATGTAGAAGCCCAGGCAGAGCACGAAGACGAGGGTCATCCCGGCCAGAACGCCACTCAGCGACAAGGGAAAGAACACCCGCATGAAGACATGCAACGGGCTTCCCCCCAGGCTGGAGCCCGCCAGAACGAGATCCTGGGGAATTTTCTGCATGGTGGCATAGAGCGGCAGCACCATGAACGGCAGCAAAATGTGTACGGTGGCGATGATGGTGCCCAGTTCGTTGTGCACCAACGGAAGGGGGGCGTCAGTGATACCGCTGGCCATCAAGGTCTGGTTGACCACCCCCGAGCGCTGCAGCAGGATCAACCAGGCATAGGCCCTGACCAGCACGCTGGTCCAGAACGGCAGAATCACCAGGGCCAGAATCAGCATCGCCCAGCGTTTTGGCAAGATCGATGCGGCATAGGCAATGGGATACCCCATCAGCAAAGCCAGTAGGGTCACGATGACACTGATGCGAAAGGTCAGATAAAAGGTGTTCCAGTAAATGCCTTCGGTGAAGATCCGTCGATAATGCGCCAGGCTGAGTGCACCGTCGGCATAGAAGGATTGGACGATCAGCCAGCTCAAGGGCACGACCAGCAGTGCAAAGACCACCAGCACGGCCGGCGACATCAGCAGCATCATCAAGACATGTTCGCGGCGTCGATGACGCAGCGATGGGTCAATGGCGCTTGCGGCAGCTTGGCGGTCATGAATCGCGGTGGCTTTCAAAGCGCTTCTCCTGGCATGGAAACGACGCAGCCGATGCCGCACACGCCGTATGTGCGGCATCGGCGTTCTCATTGCTGCATGAACTCGAGCCAACGCCGTTCGGCCTGCTCGCCCTCCGAGGAGGACCACCACTCGTAGGACATCAGCACCTGGCGCGCGGCATTTTCCGGGTAGCTCGGCAGTTCTCGGGCACGCTCATCGGAGATCTTGCCGGTATCGAATGCGGCCGGGTTGCCCGGGCCATAGTCGATATGGAGCGGCAGATTGGCTTGATACTCTGGATCGATGGCGGCATTGACGAACTCGATCGCCGTATCGAGGTTGGGCGCCCCCTTGATGATGCAGAGGTGGGTATTCTGGAGAATGCCTTCGTTGTAGGTGAAGTCGGCGTTGGCGCCCTCATCCATGATGGCGCTGACGCGTCCATTCCACATCATCAGCATGTCGACTTCACCGTCGTAGAGCAGCTGGGCTGACTGGCCGCCCGAGGTCCACCAGGTGGCGATGTGCGGTTTTATCTCTGCCAATTTCTCGAAGGCGCGATCGACATCCAGCGGATACAGCTCTTCCGGTGTCACGCCATCGGCCAGCAGCGCCGCCTCGAGCGTGCCCAGGGGATGGTTACGCAGGGCACGGTTGCCGGGGAATTCCTCGACGTTCCAGAAATCCGCCCACGTCTCGGGTGGGTTGCCGTTGAAGGCGTCGGGATTGTAGGCCAGCACGCTGGAGTAGAACTCATAGGCGACGGAGTAAGGGGTCTTGTATTCCTCGGGCATCGACTCCGCATTGGGCACTCGACTGAAATCGAGCGGCTCGATCAACCCCTGGTTGCCGCCACGCACGCAGTTCAACGGCGGCGTGTCGACCACATCCCACACTGCCTGGCCGGTGGTTCCTTGAGTGCGAATCATCGGCCAGGCATCCGGAGCGCTCTCCTGGTGAATGGTGATACCCAGCGCCTCGGCGACGGGGTCCAGGATAGCCACCGTCTGGGCCTCCTGATAGGCGCCACCCTGGGAAACGAAGGTGATCTGTCCGCCCGCCATAGCGTGGGAAATGCCTAGCGTTCCCGCTAGGACCACGCTGGTGCCCATCAACGTCTTCAAGCCATGCGTCTGTTTCATCTTGTTGTCTCCGCTGCTGATGACATTTGCGACCGTTAGCGCCCGATCGCGTCGAGAAATTGATACCAACCCGCTACCAGTCGAACTGCTACTTCTCGTAAGGGGTAAAGGGGTACGGCCTTGAGACGACTCGCTTCCAGAAGCGCCACGTCCGGCGATTCGCCAGCGGCGAAGTCCGCCGCCAGGCCTCCGAGCAGGGTGGACATGGCCACACCGGCGCCGTTGTAACCGGCGGCATAGCTCAGCCGATCGTCGAAGCGGCCTACATGAGGCAATGCATCCATCGTCATAGCGACGTGCCCCGACCAGCGATGGGTAATCGCGACTCCTGCCAGGTCAGGAAACATCGCCACCATCGCCCGCCGCAGGGCAGTGAAAGCCGCCTTCGAATCACGCTTGCCGAAGGCTCCCCGGCCACCGAACATGAAGCGGCCATCTACCTTGCGGAACCAGCGCATCATGCGGCGCGTTTCGCCATAGCTCCTGGCATTGACCAGCAGGCTCTGTTGCAGCGCTGCTGGCAGCACCTCGGTGGCGATGATCGAGCTACGAAACGGCACCAGCCGCGACCTGATCATGGCGCTCGCCGGGGTGAGATCGGAGTAGGCATTGGTCGCCATGATGACCTGACGCGCGCGTATTTCGCCTTGCGCCGTCACGACTCGAACCCCATCCGCCTCACGCCGAATGCCGGTTACCGGCGTGAGCTCGAAGACAATCGTCCCGTGGCGCTGGGTCAGGCCCCGGGCCAGGCCGCGCACGTAGTTCAAGGGGTGCAGGGTACCGACGCCATGGCTCAAGACGCCGCCCGTGAACGCACGAGACCCCGTCTCCTCCGCCACCTCGCCGGCCGACAGCAGGCGCAGCGAGTCATCACCCAGCTCACGGCGCATCCATTGCGCCTCTTCGGTGAGGTAGCCGAAGGCCCGCTCGGTATGCGCACAACGCAGGTTGCCGCAGCGGATGAAGCGGGCGTCCGCCAAGCCGTACTCCTCGACCAGAGACGCCACCTCATCCACCGATCGCAGCGCGAGCCGATGCATGCGCCGCGCCACCTCGATGCCGTGTCGCTGGGCGATGACGGGAAACGCCAGGCGGAACTTGGCCGATACCACGCCGCCATTGCGACCGCTGGCTCCCCAGCCGATCGGGTTGGCGTCCACAACCAGTGGAGCCATGCCGCGCTGTGCCAGGCGGTGGGCCGCCGCCAGACCGGTGTAGCCGCCGCCGATGATGACCACATCGGCCTGAGCGTCGCCCCGCAGGCACGGCAAGTCGAACGCCTGATCCGACGTATCGCGCCACAGCGAGGCAATACCGGCATCCGGCCGCGGCCCACTCATGTCACACGCCCTCCACCGCGTCGGCCAGCTCCTTGAGCGTGGTGAAGTGGAAGTCCGGCCGGGTCACCTGCTTGGGCTCGGGGGTGCCGCCAAAGCCCGGCTGACCCTGGCGCCGCTCGATCCAGCAGGTGGTGTAACCAAGCTCGCTGGCTACGCCGATATCGTGGTATTGGCTCTGGGCGACGTGCAGTATTTCCGAGAACTTGTAGCCATGGGCCGCCTGGCGCCCCCGGTTGTAGGCAAAGAATTGAGGGTTGGGCTTGGCGACGCCGGTTTCGTCGCAGGTGACGCTGTCGTCGAACGGATCGTCGAGGGTATGGGAGTAGCAAGAGAAAGCGGTGCGATCGGCATTGGTCATGGCCACCAGCCGGTAGTGCTTGCGCAGACGCTTGAGCGCCGCCACCGAGTCCTCGAATGCCGGCCAGCGAAACACCGCCATCTGGAAGGCTTCCGCGGTGGCCGGATCGGCAGGCAGTTTCAGCTCTTCGGCCAGAGAGCGGTAGACATCTGCCATAGCGCTGCTCGAGCGCCCCGGAAAGCGGTCACGCCCCCGCTTGTAAGCCTCGAAGATAGCGGTGTCGCTCAAGTCGAGCGTCGCGTCTCCACCAAGCCGACGCACCGCCTCCAGCACCCCCGTTTCGAAATCGATCAGCGTGCCCACGACATCGAAAGTCAGAACTTTGAAGTTGGAAAGTTCCATGATCGTCAATGACTCCTGTTTCTTGTGCTTCGAGGTAACGTCAGGCGACTTGTGCCGCCGGGTGTCGACATCCGGTACGGGGCACGACGATGGTGTCCTCCGGATGCAGGACCACTGTCAGGCTTTCGCCGATCGGTGGAATCTTCTTCTGGCCCAGGTGATGGCTGGGTTGGCGCAGGCTGATGGCGGTACCATCGTCCATTTCGAGAAACAGCCGCAGGCTGTCGCCCTGATACACGACTTCGCGCACGCGGCACTGCAGGCGATTGACGTCGGCCTCATGACGCCCGTCATCGATCAGCAATTTCTCGGTCTGAATGGCGAGCAGCAGCTCTGAATGGGCGGGAAGCGGCTTTGCCGAGTGCAGCGTATGCTTGCCGAGCCTGACGCTATGGGTGTCGACACGGGTCACCGGCAGCAAGGTCGAGTCGCCGATGAAGCTTGCCACGAAGGAATCCTTGGGGTCGTTGTGCAGCGTTTCGGGAGAGCCGATCTGCACCAACTTGCCGTCCTTGAGGATCGCCACTCTATCGCTCATGGTCAGCGCCTCGCGCTGGTCATGGGTCACATAGACGATGGTGGCGCCGAGCTTGCGGTGCAGTTGACGCAGTTCGATCTGCATCGTCTCGCGTAGCTGCTTGTCCAGCGCCGACAGCGGCTCATCCATCAGGATCAGGCGTGGCTCGAAGACCATGGCGCGCGCCAGGGCCACCCGCTGGCGTTGCCCGCCCGAAAGCTGCGAGATGCCACGCTCCTGGTAGCCATCGAGTTCCACCATCGCCAAGGCTTCACGCACCCGCTCCGGCCAGGTGGACTTGGGCAGCCGTCGGGCACGCAGGGGGAAGGCCACGTTCTCGCCAACCGTCATGTGCGGGAACAGCGCATAGCTCTGGAAGACCACGCCGATATTGCGCTTGTGAGGTGGCATGTAGGTCATGTCCTGGTCGCCGACCCACACCGAGCCGGACGAGGGCAACACGAAACCGCCGAGGGCACCAAGCAGTGTGGTCTTGCCTGATCCCGAAGGGCCCAGGAGCGACACGAACTCACCCGGCTCAATATCTAAGGTTATGTCGTCGAGGGCAGTCGTTCCGCCGTAGCGCTTACTGACCGAGCGGATAGAGACGCCGACACTGTCTCGTTTTTTCATGGAAAATCCCGCTTTTATTATTGTGTAAACAACTATTGGAATTGAGTACAGCAGATCGGAAGATGAGCGGCAATTGCGAAATTCTTTGGCTTGCCATAACCTGAAGTCATGCCAACCTTACGCCGCCAATTACCCAGCGCCAACGCCCTGTTCGTCTTCGAGTCGGCCGCACGCTGCGGCAATTTCACCAAGGCGGCCGCCGAACTGGGAGTCACCCAGCCGGCGGTCAGCCGCATGCTGTCGCTACTGGAAGATCATTTGGAGGTGCAGCTCTTCCTGCGCACGCCAAACGGCACCGTACTGACCGAGAACGGCCAGATCCTGTATCGGGGGATCACCGAAGGTTTTCAGAGCATTGAAAAAGCGATCCAGGAGATCAGAGCCCGCAGCACGGGACTCGAAACGGTCACATTATCGGTGTCGACAGCCTTCACCACCCACTGGCTGATGCCACGCATGCACGAACTCCAGGCCGAGTTCCCCTCCCTCGATCTGCGCTTCCAACTGATCTCCGGCTCGGTGAGCGGCTCGGTGGAGGATGTCGATCTGGGCGTGAGGTTCGTCAGCGGGGAGGACGTCCATCACCAGGCCGCACTGATCATGCCCGAGATCCTGGTGCCCGTCTGCAGCCCTGCCTATCGCGAGCAGCATGTCAGCGACAAACCCCATGACTCAGGGGTGACGCTCATCAGCCTGAGCGACAGTCGCATCGACTGGTTCGAACTGTTCCCATGCTTTCAGAACGAAGCGTCGGGCACTGCTCACTCTCTGATTTTCTCGGATTATGCCGTCGTTCTGCAGGCCGCCCTGCTCGGCCAGGGCATTGCCGTGGGCTGGATGAACATCGTCTCGCACTGGCTGGACACTGGCGCCCTGGTGCCGGCCACCGTCAAGCCAATCGCTATCGCGACCGAACGCCTCTGCCATCTCATCCACTCACGCAAGAAGCCTCTGAGCCAGGCCGCCGCCGAGGTACGCGACTGGATCATCGATGAAACCCGCAAGGACGTCGCCAAGGTGGCCAAGCGTTATCCGGAGCTTGAGCTGGATGCGCTCACCCGGCGCTGACCGTCGTGTTCCCAGGCGTGGTTCCGCGACTGCGACTGCCCCCCTACCGAATCCCCGCCCTGAGGAACGACTGCACGAACTGGCGCTGGAACAGCAGGAAGGCGACCAGCAGCGGGGCGATGCTGAGCAGCGTGGCGGCGCTGACGGTGGCCCAGTTGACGCCGGTTTCCGGCGCCGAGAAGATGCCGAGCCCCACGGTGAGCGGGCGGCTCTCCACCGAGTTGGTGACCACCAGCGGCCACAGGAAGTTGTTCCAGTGGTGGCTGATCGAGACCAGGCCGTAGGCCAGGTAGGTGGGCTTGGCCAAGGGCACGTAGACCTTGAGCAGGATCGCCATCCAGCCGCAGCCCTCCACCCGGGCCGCCTCCTCCAGCTCGCGGGGGATGGTCTTGAAGGTCTGGCGCAGCAGGAAGATGCCGAAGGCGCTGGCTACGTAGGGCAGCCCGATGCCGGTGATGGTGTCGACCAGCCCCAGGCCGCTGGCGATGCGGTAGTTCTCGACGATCAGCACCTCGGGGAAGACGAACAGTTGGATCAGCACCAGCATGAACAGCACGTCGCGCCCGTGAATGGGAAAGCGGGCGAAGGCGAAGGCCGCCAGGGTGCAGACCACGAACTGCGCCAGGACCACCCCGGTGACCAGCAGGAAGGTGTTGAGGTAGTAGCGGGCGAACGGCGCCTGGGCCCAGGCGTTGGCGAAGTTGTCCAGCGTGATCGGAGCGAACAGGTCGAAGCGCACCATGTAGGCCGGCGGATGGAAGGCGGCCCAGATCGCGTAGAGCAGCGGAAAGATCCAGATGATCGCCAGCAGCCAGGCGGCCGTGGTCTCGAGACTCGGCACGCGCAGGGCGAAGCGGCTGGCGGCGGGGCTGATGGCTCGGTTCATTGCGCGGTTCATTGATAGTGCGTCCTGCGGTCGATCACGGTGAACTTGAGCGTGGCCACCACCGCCAGCACCAGCAGGATCACCACGGTGATGGTGGCGGCATAGGTGCGGTCGAAGAACGAGAAGGCATTCTCGTAGACGTAGTAGAGCAGCAGGTTGGTGGCGTTGTTGGGCCCGCCCTTGGTCAGGATGAACAGGTGATCGACCACCCGCACGGCGTTGATCAGGGCATTGATCAGCACGAACAGCGTGGTCGGCATCAAGAGTGGGAAGGTCACCCGCCAGAAGAAGCTCCAGCGGCTGGTGCCCTCCAGGTCCGAGGCCTCCTTCAGCTCCGGCGGGATGCTCTGCAGCGCCGCCAGGTAGAAGATCATGAAGAAGCCGGCCTCCTTCCATACCGTCATCACGATCACCGAGGTCAGCGCCACGCTGGGGTCGCCCAGCCAGTTGACCCCGGAGAGCCCCAACGCGCCGAGCAGCTTGTTGAACAGGCCGATCTGCGGTGCGTAGAAGAACATCCAGATGTTGGCCGCGGCGATCATCGGCAGGATGGTCGGGGTGAAATAGGCCATGCGCACGAAGCCGCGCCCCGGCAGGCGGGCGTTGACGAACAGCGCCATGCCCAGCGCCAGGGCGATGGAGGTGGGAATGGTGCCGAAGGCATAGATCAGGTTGTTGCGCGCCACCCGCCAGAAGGTGCGATCCTCCACCAGCATGGCGTAGTTCTCCAGCCCGACGAACTCCGGCGGCGCGCCGCGAAAGCCGGGCAGGAAGAAGCTGTTGATCAGCGTCGCCACGGTGGGCAGGTAGGCGAAGGTGCCGAGCAGCACCGCCGCCGGCAGCAGCAACAGCGCACCGTAGATCTGCATGCGTCGGTCGGCGTTGTGGATCAGCATGGCCCTTAACTCGTCTCGGGGCTGTCCGGGGGCAAAGCCTACGAGGAGGCGCTGTAAATCCTTCCCTGGACGCTACATTCGACATCCCTGTCGAATGACCTCCTCTTCGACCTTGCCCCCGGCGCCCTGTCTGCGTCGGTTCGAATTCTCGACGTTATGCCTTTAGAAGCCTCAGCGGGAACGTGCATAACGTCGCAGCGCCGCATCGGCTTCGGCTTGGGCCTGCTTGAGCGCCTCCTCCGGCGACATCTGGCCGGTCAGCGCCGCCTGCACGGCGTTGTCCAGCGCCCGGCGCACCCGCCCGCCCTGGTAGGTGGCCAGCTCCGCAGTGGCGTGCTCGAGCTGGTCGCGGGCTACCGCCGCCGGGGCGAACTCCTCGACGTAGTTGCGCAGTGCCTCGGTCTCGTAGGAGGCCGGGCTCACGCCCATGTAGCCGGTTTCGATCGACCAGGCCGCGGCGCGCTCGGGGTCGGTCATCCAGCGGATGAAGGTCATCGCCGCGCGCTGCTCCTCCTCGGTGCTGTCCTTGAACAGGTAGAAGTTGCCGCCGCCGGTGGGGCTGCCACGCTGGGTGTTCATGGGCAGCATCGCCACACCGAAATCGAAGCCGGCCTCGTTGCGCACCGCGGTGAGGTTGCCGGTGGTGTGCCACATCATGGCCGTAGCCTGCTCGATGAAGTTCTGACGCAGCGTGCCCCACTCGATGGTGCCGTCGGGCATGGCCTGATGCTCCTGGGAGAGTGAGACCCAATACTCCAGCGCCTCGATGGCAGCGGGATCGTCGAAATAGACCTCGGTGCCCTCTTCGTTCATCAGCCGGTGACCGTTCTGGAAAGCGAAGGCCTGGAACATCCAGTAGGGGTAGCCGGTGGACGGCACCATCACGCCCCACTGCTGGCCGTTGCTCGCCTCGCGCACCGCGGCGGCCATCTCGGCCATCTCCTCCCAGTTCTCGGGCGGCGTCTCGGGGTCGAGCCCGGCGGCCTCGAAGGCGTCCTTGTTCCAGTAGAGCACGATGGTGGAGCGCTGGAAGGGGATGCCGTAGGTCTGGCCGTCGATCTGGCCGTTCTCCATCAGCCCGGGATAGAAGCCGTCGAGCCATTCACGCTCCTCGTCGGTTTCGATCACCGAGTCGAAGGAGACGATGGCGTCCTGCTCCAGCAGGTCGAACAGGTCGATGGAGAACAGCACCGAGAGCTGCGGCGCATTGCCTGCCTCGATGGCTGACATCGCCCGCACCCGGGTGTCGTCATAGTTGCCGGCATAGATGGCGTTCACCGAAATATCCGGGTGCTCGTTCTCGAACTCGGCCACCAGACCGTCGATCACGTCGGTCAAGGCCCCGCCCACGGCCACCGGGTAGTACATGGTCAGCTCGGTCTGGGCCTGGGCGTTCAGCGAGCCGGAGGCCAACAGCCCGGCCACCGCCGCGGCACCCAGTCTGCCGCCTGATAGAGAGAAGCGTGCGTTCATCGGTTCACTCCTGAAGAGTCGTTCCCTGCGGGATGGGACGAGGCTCGTGCCTCGCGTTCTTGGGTCGAAGCGCCGGCAAGGCCCGGCTCGAAGCGATGGCGGCCAGGCGGTGCGGCCAGGTCGTGCCCCGCTATCGCCAGCCGCTGCCCATCGCCTGCATCGAAGAAGTGCGCCGCCTCGCGCCGCCACTGCAGCCGACAGGGCGAGCCGGCAGCGAGCGACGGCCTGCCGTCGAGGCGGGCGCGCAGCTGCTGGCTGCCGACCTTGAGCCGCACGATGCTGTCGGCACCGAGGTATTCGGCATCGATCACCTCGGCGGGCACGCCGGGAGCGTCGGCCGGCAGCAGGCGGATCTCCTCCGGGCGCAGGCCCAGCCAGTGTCCCTTGGCCTCGTGGGGTGCCACGCTGCAGCGGGGTTCGCCGTCGATCACCGCGCCGTCCGCGGCAGCGGAAAGCGTCACCAGGTTCATCGCCGGGCTGCCGATGAAGCCGGCGGCGAAGGCGCTGGCCGGGCGCTCGTAGAGTTCGCTCGGGGTGGCGTCCTGCACGATGCGGCCGTCCTGCATCAGGATCACCCGATCGCCCATGCTCATCGCCTCGACCTGGTCGTGGGTGACGTAAATCACCGTCATGCCGAGCCGCTGCTGCAGGGCCTTGATCTCGCGACGCATCTCGCCGCGCAGGCGGGCGTCGAGGTTGGACAGCGGCTCGTCCATCAGGCAGATGGGGTGTTCGGAGATGATCGCCCTTGCCAGCGCGACCCGCTGGCGCTGGCCACCGGAGAGCTGGGCCGGCTTGCGCTCGAGATAGGCTTCCAGATCGACCAGCTGGGCTACCCGCGCCAGTCGCTCGCGGCGCTCGGCCTTGGGCACCTTGCGGCTGCGCAGTCCGAAGATGATGTTGTCGGCCACGCTCAGGTGAGGAAACAGCGCGTAGGACTGGAACACCATGCTGATGCCGCGGTCGCCCGGCGGTAGATGGGTGACGTCCCGCCCGCCGATCTCGATGCGGCCGGAGGACGCCTGTTCGAGCCCGGCGATCATGCGCAGCGTGGTCGACTTGCCGCAGCCCGAGGGGCCGAGCAGGATGACGAACTCCCCCGGCGCCACGTCGAAGCCGATGGCGTCGACGGCAGCGGTATCGCCCCAGCGCTTGCTCACGGCCTCGAGCCGGATGCGCTGATGATCTCGCATGGTGGCGTGCGGGGCGGATGGCTGGCGCTGCGGGCCCTGATCCTGACCCTGATTATTGTTGTCTGGGTTCATACTGCTTCCGCGTTGCCCGTGAAGGCGTGGCATGGCTGTCATCGACTCTCCCGAAACTCAGCGTAGCCGCTAATTCGACGAAGTGCGGCCATGCTGACGACTTTCGATGACACCGCCATGACACGATGACGACCTCCGCCATGTTACGGAGGCAGCGAGCCCGGCATGCTAGACTGCTGGCTTTCCCCTGATCAGGAACCGAGCGCAATGTCCCTTGAAGACCTGCACCTCAATCTCCGCAACCTGACGCAGGACGATTACCCTCAGCTCAAGCAGCTGATGGATGCCGTCTACGACGACATCGGCGGCGCCTGGCCGCAGCACTCCATCGACCGGCTGATTCAGGAGTTCCCCGACGGCCAGATCGCCATCGAGGACGACGAGCGGCTGGTGGGCGTGGCACTCACCGTGCGGGTCGACTACGACGAGTTCTCCAACCCGCACAAGTACGACGACCTGGTGGGCAACCGCGAGATCATCTTGAACGATCCCGAAGGCGACGCCATGTACGGGCTGGACGTGCTGATCCACCCCGATTACCGCGGCTACCGCCTGGGCCGTCGCCTCTACGAGGCGCGCAAGGAGCTGTGCCGCTCGCTCAACCTGCGCTCGATCCTGGCCGGTGGGCGCATCCCCCAGTATCACGAGCACGCCGAGGAACTCTCGCCCGCCGAGTACATCGAGCGGGTGGCGCGCAAAGAGATCTACGACCCGATCCTGTCGTTCCAGTTGGCCAACGACTTCCAGGTCAAGCGACTACTGCGCAAGTACCTGCCCGAGGACGAGAAGTCCCAGGGCTACGCCACTTTGCTCGAGTGGAACAACATTCTCTATGAACCCGCCGAGCGGGTGCTGGAGAACCGCCCCACTCAGGTACGGGTGGGTGCCGTGCAGTGGCAGATGCGCGAGTGCGCCTCGGTGGAGTCGGTGCTGCAGCAGGTGGAATACTTCGTCGACGCCATTTCCAGCTATCAGAGCGATTTCGCGGTGTTCCCGGAGCTGTTCAATGCCCCAGTGATGGGCCTGCAGGATCGCGCCACCCAGCAGGACCAGCTCGCCGCCATCCGCTACCTGGCCGGCTTCACCGAGCAGTTCAAGACCGAAATCTCACGCATGGCGGTCTCCTACAACATCAACATCATTGCCGGCTCGATGATCGAGGTGGGCGAGGACGACCGGCTCTACAACGTCAGCTACCTGTGCCATCGCGACGGTGACGTCGAGAAGCAATCCAAGCTGCACATCACCCCCCAGGAGCGCCGCGAGTGGGTGATCGAGGGCGGCGACGAGCTGCGCGTGTTCGAGACCGACGCCGGACGCGTCGGCATCCTGATCTGCTACGACGTGGAGTTCCCGGAACTCGGCCGACTGCTGGCCGACCAGGACATGGACATCCTGTTCGTGCCGTTCTGGACCGACACCAAGAACGGCTACCTGCGGGTGCGCCACTGCGCCCAGGCGCGGGCCATCGAGAACGAGTGCTACGTGGTGCTGTGCGGCAGCGTGGGCAACGTTCCGTCGATCCGCAACCTGGACATCCAGTACGCCCAGTCGTCGGTGTTCACGCCCTCGGACTTCGCCTTCCCCCACGACGCGGTGCTCTCCGAGACCACGCCCAACACCGAGATGGTGATCTTCTCCGACCTCGACCTCACCCGGCTCACCGTGGTGCGCGCCGAGGGCTCGGTGACCAATCTCAAGGACCGCCGCAAGGACCTGTTCGACCTGCGCTGGCGCGACTGGTCGTGGAAGTCCGGCTCACGGCAGGAAGAGAGCTGAGCCATGTTCGACCGCCTGCGCCGCTGGCGGGCCGAACGCTTCGAGGCCCGCCATCCGTTTCCCGCGGAAGCCTGGGCCGAGGCCCGCTCGCGCCTGCCGCTGCTGACCTTTCTCGGCGACGAGGAGGCCGAGCGCCTGGGCCGGCGCGCCTGGCACTTCCTGCATACCAAGCGCACCAGCATGCATCCCGACCTGGCCGCCCACACCACCTTCGACGAGCCCGCCCAGCTGGCCCTGGCGGCCCAGGCCTGCCTGCTGACGCTGGGCTGGTCGGACGACGACCACGACGAGGCGTTCAGCGGCTTCCACGAGATCCTGATCCTGCCTGACGCCTTCCACCGCCAGGTGGAGGAGATGGATGAATTCGGCGTGATGCACGCCTACGAGGACGAGCGCGCCGGTGAGACCTCGGCCCAGGGGCCGGTGGTGGTGGCCTTCCCCGACCTGATGGAGAGCGGCGACTTCAGCGGCTTCAACGTGGTGATCCACGAGCTCGCCCACAAGCTCGACATGGGCAACTCGCTCGACGTCGACGGCTTTCCACCGCTGCCCCGGGACATGGATCCCAAGGAGTGGCATCGCGTCTTCACCGCGGTGTGGGACGACCTGCAGGCGCACCTGGAACGCGGCGAAGAGCCGCCCATCGACGACTACGCCGCCACCCACCCCGGCGAGTGCTTCGCGGTGTGCTGCGAGGCCTTCTTCTCCGCCCCGGACGTGCTCAGCGGTGCCTACCCCGAGCTGTACGACCTGCTCACCCGCTACTTCCGTCAGGACCCGCTAACTCGCCTTCCCCCGCTCGAGCTCGAGGAAGCCTAGACTCTGCCGCAAAACTGCCTCAGCCACGTTCTAGCAACCCGACCAGCTCCGGCACCGGCTTGTCCGCATGGCCGGCGTCGCTGGCCTGGCGATAGAGCGCCAGCACCGCTTCGGCCACCCCGCCCTCGGCGGCGAGATCCTGGGTCATGGTGCGGTAGTAGCCGATGTCCTTGAGCGCATTGGCCACGCTGAAGCGAAATCCCGAAGGGTCGCCGGCTTCGATGTAGGGCCGCAGTCGCTCCAGCACCACGCCCCCGCCGCCGCCCTTGCCCAGCACGTCGAGCAGCGCCGCATCGTCGATGCCGGCCCGGCGCGACGCCGCCGCAGCTTCGGCCAGCACCGCGGTGAAGCCCAGCGAGACGAAGTTGTGCAACAGCTTGAGGGTATGCCCCGCCCCCACCGGCCCGGCGTGGGCGATGTTCTCGGCAAAGCATTCGAGCAGCGGACGCACCTCGGCGAACAGCGCCTCCGGCGCGCCGACGATCAGGTTCAGTCGTCCCTCTTCGGCCTCCTTGGGCGTGCGGGTCATGGCAGCGTCCATGAAACGCCCGCCCGCTGCTTCCACCCGGGCGGCAACTCGTTCGGTGGAACTCGGCAGCGCCGTGGAGCAGTCGATCACCAGCGTGCCGGGGGCCAGCCCTTCGAGCACCCCGCCCGGTTCGAACAGCACCGCCTCCACCTGAGGCGAGCCGGTTACGCACAGGATCACCACCTCGGCGGCCTCGGCCACCTCGCGTCCGCTGCCCTTGGCCACCCCACCGGCGCCGAGCAGGTCTTCCACCGGCTGGTTGCCCGGGTGATCCAGAAAACAGAGCGTATGGCCACCGCGCAGAATGTTGGCGGCAATGCCGTGCCCCATCAGGCCGACCCCGATCAGGCCGACCCGGCGTGATGCCTTCATGTCTCTCTCCTCTCGCTGTGAATCGTTCGTCTCAACCATGCCGGATCGCCACGGTCTTCAGCCGGGTGTAGCTGCGCAGCCCTTCGAAGCCCTTCTCGCGGCCGTGCCCGGAGCGTCCCACACCGCCGAACGGCAGCTCGATGCCGCCCCCGGCGCCGTAGTTATTGATGAACACCTGACCGCTGCGGATGCCCTTGGCCAGTCGCAGTTGACGGCCGCCGTCGCGGGTCCACACACCGGCACAGAGGCCGAAGTCGGTGGCGTTGGCCAGGCGCAGCGCCTCGGCCTCGTCGCGGAAGACCTGTACCGCCAGCACCGGGCCGAACAGCTCCTCGCGCAGCACGGCATGGCCAGCGGGGATGTCGGTGAGCAGGTGGGGCACCACGAAATGGCCGCCCTCGGGGGCTCCGGCGGCCAATGCCCCCTTCGCCGCCACGCGCACACCGTCGGCCTGGGCGGCTTCCAGGCGTGCCTCCAGGCCGGCCTTCTGGCGCGCATTGATCAAGGGGCCGCAGTCGGCGTTGGCTTCGCCGGCATCGCAGCGCAGCGCGCGAAGCGCTCGACCAGCTCGCCCA
>NZ_BAEU01000062.1:0-12241 GCF_000246875.1 Halomonas sp. KM-1 | reverse complement strand
GCCCGGCCAGCTCGGCCAGGGCCAGCGCCGAGAAGGGCGTGCTGGATGCCGGCTTGACCACCACCGTGCAGCCGGCCGCCATGGCGGCGGCGGCCTTGCGGGTGATCATCGCGTTGGGGAAATTCCAGGGCGTGATGGCGGCCACCACGCCGACCGGTTCCTTGGTGACCACGATGCGGCGATCCCTGGCATGGGCCGGAATGACGTCACCGTATACCCGCTTGGCCTCTTCGGCGAACCACTCGATGAAGGCGGAGCCATAAGCGATCTCGCCCCGGGCCTCGGCCAACGGCTTGCCCTGCTCCAGGGTCAGGATACGGGCAAGATCCTCCTGGTGCGCCATGCACAGCTCGTACCAGCGCCGCAGGATGGCGGCTCGCTCCTTGGCGGTCCTGGCCTTCCACTCCGGCAGGGCTAGGTCGGCTGCCTCGATGGCTTCACGCACCTGTGCCTGAGGCAGGCGGGGCACGCTGCCTAGCCGCGTGTCGCTGGCCGGGTCGATCACCTCGATGACCGCCTCGTCGCTGGCATCGACCCAGCTTCCATCGATGTAGGCATGCTGCCTGAACAGCGCCGGGTCCTGCAGCTGCGGCTGCCGACCACCGGTCGGGCTGTGATTTTCTCCACTCTCCTCGCGCATCTTCTCCTGCCTCCTCTCGCATCACGGTTTGTCTGATCACGGACTTTCTGATCACGGACTTTCTGACGAAGAACGATTCTGAGACTTTGAATTATGAATCCAGAATTAAGAATCATACTTTCGTCGAGAGGAAACCGGACGCGCCGCATCCTCGAGGACCACGACAGGGCCTGCAGTGCGTTTCGATAACCGCTGGTTAACGTAGATACGAAAAAAACGATTGGAAGGTTATTGGATTGCCCACCAGGCTGGGTTGGACAACAAATCTTTACTTCTCTTAGACCTTGCTGGAATTGTCGCCATGACCACCATCACCCGTCTCGAGGTTCAGGACATCCGCTTTCCTACCTCACGCTCCCTGGATGGCTCCGATGCCATGAACGCGGCGCCGGACTACTCTGCCACCTACGTCACCCTGCACACCGATGCCGGGAACGGGCTCAGCGGCCACGGCCTGACCTTCACCATCGGCCGCGGTAACGAAATCTGCGTCAAGGCCGTAGAGTCGCTGGCCTACCTGATCGAGGGCCGCCGGCTCGACGACATCACCGCCGAGATGGGCCGCTTCTGGCGCGAGCTGACCAGCGGCGACAGCCAGCTGCGCTGGATCGGACCGGAGAAGGGCGCGATCCACCTGGCCACGGCGGCCATCGTCAATGCCGTCTGGGATCTGTGGGCCAAGGCGGAAGGCAAGCCGGTGTGGAAGCTGCTGGTCGACATGCCGCCCGAGCAGCTGATCCGCTGCCTCGACTTCCGCTTCGTCACCGACGCCCTGACTCCCGAGGAAGCGCTGGGGTTACTGCGTCGCAATGCAGCCGGCCGCGCCGACCGTGAACGGGAGATGCGCGAGCATGGCTACCCGGCCTATACCACCTCGGCCGGCTGGCTCGGCTACGACGATGACAAAGTGCGGCGCCTGGCGCGCGAGGCGCTGGCCGAAGGCTGGACGCACTTCAAGCAGAAGGTGGGCGGTAACCTGGAGGAGGACCGTCGTCGCGCCCAGATCCTGCGCGAGGAGATCGGCTGGGAACGCGCCCTTATGATGGACGCCAACCAGATGTGGGACGTCGACGAGGCGATTGCCAACATGCGCCGGCTGGCCGAATTCGATCCGCTGTGGATCGAGGAGCCGACCAGCCCCGACGACATCCTCGGCCACGCCGAGATCCGACGCCGGCTGGGCTCGATCGGGGTGGCCACCGGCGAGCACTGCCACAACCGGGTGATGTTCAAGCAGCTGCTGCAGGCCGGTGCCCTCGACTACTGTCAGGTCGATGCCGCCCGTCTCGGCGGGCTGAACGAGGTCATCGTGGTGCTGCTGCTGGCCGCCAAGCATGGCGTGCCGGTCTGCCCCCACGCCGGCGGCGTCGGTCTCTGCGAGTACGTGCAGCACGTCTCGCTGTTCGACTATATCGCCGTTTCGGGCTCTCTCGAGGGGCGCATCCTCGAATACGTCGATCATCTGCACGAGCACTTCGAGCACCCCGTGACGATCCGCAACGGCCGCTATCAGGTGCCGACCGCCCCCGGCTACAGCATCAGCCTCCACCCCGAGTCGCTGTCACGCCACCTCTACCCGGACGGCGCCGCCTGGCAGGACGGCTGACCCACTACGAAGGAGACCCAAGATGACCCACTCAAGACCCTGCATCGCCGTGCCCCTGGGCGACCCGGCAGGCATCGGCCCCGAGCTGGTCGCCAAGCTGCTGGCCGACCGCCAGGCAATCGAAGGGAGCGACGTGGTGGTGGTGGGCGACCCCTGGCTGTGGCAGGAAGGCCAGCGGGTGGCCGGCACCGCGCTCACGCTGCCCGAGATCGCCGCCTGGGAGCAGGCCCGCGGCCAGGCCGGCCCCGTACTGCTGCCGCTGAACACCATCCGGCCAGAGGAGGTCGAGTTCGGCCGGGTCGATGCCGCCTGCGGCGCCTCGGTGCTGAAGGTGTTGGCCCACTGCCTGGAGGCCGCCCAGGCGGGGCGAATCGATGCCATCTGCTTCGCCCCGCTCAACAAGCTGGCCATGAAGCAGGGCGGCCTGCGCCATGAGGACGAGCTGCACTTCTTCGCCGAGTACCTGCAGGTCCCGGGCGAGGTGTGCGAATTCAATACCCTCGGCAACCTCTGGACCTCGCGCATCTCCTCCCACGTACCGCTCAGCGAGGCCGCCGGCTACGTTACGCCGGAGCGCATCCTGAACGCCACCCGCCTGATCCACGACGCCCTGGTGGCAGCGGGCGTGACGCAGCCGCGCATCGCGGTGGCGGCTATCAACCCCCACGCCGGCGAGGGCGGCACCTGCGGACGAGAGGAGATCGACGTCATCGCACCGGCCGTTGAGGCCTGCGTCGCCGCCGGCTACCCGGCCCAGGGTCCTTTCCCTGCCGACACCCTCTTTCGCCGCGCCCGCGACGGCGAGTTCGACGCTGTCGTCACCATGTACCACGACCAGGGCCAGATCGCCCTCAAGCTGCTGGGCTTCGAGCGTGGTGTCACCGTCCAGGGCGGGCTGCCGATTCCCATCACCACGCCGGCCCATGGCACCGCCTTCGACATCGTCGGCCAGGGCAAGGCCAGCGTCGAAGCCATGCGCCACGCCTTCACCATCGCCTGCCGCATGGGCACGCATCATGCCCTCAGCCGCAGCGCTTAGCCGAATCGACAAACATGAGTAGACGAAAGTATATATAAAAATAATGAATTATGAGTTCATAATGACATCAGCATATTGAAGGCACGTCCGCGCCCCTGGCGCCGAGCCAGGGGCGCGGCCCCCCTCTACAACAACAACGAGGTCCAGCATGAAGCTCAAACATCGGTTCCCTCTCACGCTAGCGGCAGCCTTTCTCCTTGGCCTTGCCTCCGCCTCCGTCTCCGCCACCACGCTGCGTTACGCCCACGTCGGTGCGGAAGGCGACGCACAGACCCGCTTCGCGTCGGAAGCCTCCGCCGCCATCGAAGAAGCCACCGATGGCGGGGTCAGCATCACCATCTTTCCGGCCAGCCAATTGGGTGGCGTAGCAGAAATGGTGGATGGCGTATCGCTGGGCTCCATTTCCATGGCCCATCACGAGTTCGCCTCCCTGGCGCAATCCGTACCGGATATCGCGGTGTTCAATGCGCCCTTCATCTATCGCGATGCGGAGCATGCCCTCAGGGCCACTGACCCGAACTCGCCGGTCATCAGCGAGATGAACGAGCAACTGATCGACGAGGCCGGCATGCGCATCATCGGCAGGATGTACCGCGGCGCTCGCCACATCACGGCCAACTTCCCCGTGGAATCACCCGACGATCTGGCAGGTAAGCCATTTCGTGCCGTACCGCTCGATATCTGGATCTCCATGGTCCGGGGCTTTGGTGCAGACCCTACCCCGGTAGAGGTCTCGGAGCTGCCCACCTCCCTGATGACCGGGCTGGTCGTGGGCCAGGAAAACCCCTTGACCATGATCCGTTCCGATAACCTGCACGAAGTGCAGTCGCATGTTTCGCTGACCGGCCACATGCACTCCATCCTCGCTGTCTTCATCAACGAGAACGTATGGCAGTCCCTGGACGAGGAATACCAGGAGGCCATCACCAACGTGCTGACAGAAAAGGCGGAAGAGTCGCTGCGCTGGGCGCAGGAGACCGAAGAGGAACTCATCGAAGAGCTGACTCAGCGCGGCATGACCATCATTACCGAAGAGGATGGGCTGGATATCGACGCCTTCCGCGAGCAGGTGCTGGCACAGATCAACCGCGACTACCCCAATTTCGAGCCCTACATCGAAATGATCGGGGAAGTGGAGTAACGGTACCGGCGAGGGGCGATGGCCTCTCGCCGGAACATGACCCGATGGGTGAAAAATGAGATACCCAAGAAAGTGGCTCGAGATTTTCTGCGCCCTGCTTCTCGCCGGCATGATCCTGGTGCCGTTCCTGCAAGTGCTCTCTCGCGACCTGCTCGGTACCTCGATCCCCGGCTCCGGCGAACTGACGCGCTTTCTCCTGATATGCCTCGTCTTTTCATCCTACCCGCTGGTCATCGCCAGCGGCGAAAACATACAGATGTCAGAGCTGCGCGACTCCCTTCCGGTCATGTCGAGACGATGGCTGAACCGGCTGATCATGGCAGCCTCCATCATCATCTGCCTGTTCGTTGCCTACTCCGCCGCCACCACCGTGCAGACGAATTTCAACAGAGCGACCCCGGTACTGAAGATCCCTTATTGGATCTTCTTCGGCACTACCGTTCTTGGCCTCTTGGGCGCAGCCCTGGTGCATCTTCTGCAAGGCGCGAGCACGACCGATAACAAATCCGACTCCGGCGTATAAGGCACCTCCATGGGCTTGATCATCCTTGGCATCTTTCTCGTTCTCTTTCTGCTCGGCTTTCCGGTCGTCTATGCAATCCTGATTCCTTCTGCGATATACGTATTACTCGAGGGCCTGCCGCTGGGCCTGATGGGACAGCGCGTCACCTATGCCCTGGACAGCTTTCCTCTGGTGGCCGTACCCATCTTCATCTTCGTCGGCAACCTGATGAACCAGGCGGGCATCACCGACCGTATCTTCCATTTCGCCAACACCCTGGTCGGCCGGGCGCCGGGCGGGCTGGCTCAGGTCAACATATTCTCCAGCCTGATCTTTTCCGGCATGTCGGGCGCCTCGCTCGCCGACGTCGGCGGACTCGGCAAGATCGAGATAGAGGCGATGAAGAAGCGCGGCTACGGAGCGCCCTTCTCCGCCGCCGTCACGGCCTCTTCCGCCGTCGTCGGTCCCATCTTTCCGCCCAGCATCCCGCTGATAGTCTACGGCTCGGTCACCAGCGTCTCGATCGTTCAGCTGCTGCTTGCCGGCATCGTGCCGGCGCTCATCTGCATCGTGCTGCTGATGATCACGGCGGCCCTGCTGGCGCTGCGCCACGACATGCCGAGGGCCGAGCGCTGGCCGACGTTGATGGAGCTCAACCGTGCCTTCATCCCCGCCCTGCCCGCCCTGCTGGCCCCGGTATTGATGATCTCCGGCATGCTCATGGGCCTGTTCACTCCCACGGAAGCGGCCGCGGTAACGGCAGCCTACGTCGTCTTCATCAGCGCCGTTCTCTATCGGGAGCTCACCTGGTCGCACCTCATGTTCTCGCTGCTGGCCACGCTCAGGACGACGAGCGCCATTCTGATCATCGTGGCGGCGGCGGCCATGTTCGGCTGGATCCTCTCCGTCGAGCAGATTCCCCAGCGCTTCGCTGCCTTCATACTGCAGATCTCCCACGAGCCGCTGATGCTGCTGCTGATCGCCAATCTCATCTTCCTGATCGCAGGGATCTTCCTGGATTCCACCACGGCGACCCTGCTGATCGTGCCGATCGTGGCCCCGCCCATGGTGCTCGCCGGCGTCGATCCCGTGCATCTAGGCATCGTGTGCATCTTCAATCTGATGATCGGCCTGCTGACACCGCCGATGGGCCTCTCGCTGTTCCTCGTCTCGTCCATCGCCAAGGTATCGCTGCGCCAGCTGTTGAAAGCGCTGATCCCCTTTTACATACCGCTCGTCGCCACCTTGGCCATCATCACCTTCGCCGCCGATCTGGTGCTGTGGCTGCCAAGTTTCATGCGCTGAGAATGCAAGGAGTTCACCATGACGATTTCCACCGTTGGTTTCATTGGACTGGGCAAGATGGGTAGCGGCTTCGTGTCGCGGCTGATCGACGAAGGCTATGCCGTGGTCGGCTACGACATCGAAGCGGCTCACTGCGAAGCGGCAAAAGCCCGCGGCGCCGACATCGCCGACTCGCCGGCCGCGGTGGCCGCACGGGCCGATCTCATCCAGATCTGCGTGACCACCAGCGCCGCCGTGGAGGCGGTGGTGCTCGGAGAGAACGGCATCGCCGAGGTTGCTCAGGACGGCGGCAAGGTCGTGGTCGATCACTCCACCACGGAGCTGGAGACCACCCGGCGCCTGGCAGCGGAGCTCGAGCGGCGCAACGGCATGGCGTTCGTGGATGCTCCAGTGTCCGGTGGGCCCGGCGCCGCCGCGGAAGGTCGCCTGGCCATCATGGCAGGCGGCACGACAGAGGCCATCGCAGCCGTAACGCCGGTCATGGAGCGGCTCGGCCAGTTCACTCATATGGGCGAGGTGGGGGCGGGCCAGGCCACCAAGCTGATCAACCAGGCGCTGGTGCTCTCGAACTACTGCGTGATCGCCGAAGCCTGCAACCTCGGCAACCGCTTCGGCATCGACGTGAGCAAGATCCCCGAGGCGCTCTCCTCGGGCTATGCCGGCAGCAACCTGCTAAACGACCTGCTGCCGCGCATGGTGGAGAGCGACTTCGAGCCGCGCGGCTATGCGCGTCAGATCCTCAAGGACCTACACATGCTGCAGGACGCGGCCAACGCGCTGAACGTCGCCATGCCCATGGCCGGCATGGCCAACTCGCTCTACAGCATGCTGATCGCCCAAGGCAAGGGCGAGCTCGATGGCGCCGCCATCGTCACCCTGCTGGAAGACCAAGCGCGACAGGACAATGCATGAGGGGTCATTAGCATGAACGACTTTCCGATCGTCGATGCCCATCAGCACTTCTGGGATCTCGAGCGCAACTACCTGCCCTGGCTGTGCGACAAGACGCCCATTCCCTTTCGCTACGGCGACTACAGCGCCATTCGCCGCAACTACATGCCCGCGGATTACCGCCACGACACCCGGGGCTTCAACGTGGTTGGCAGCGTGTTCGTGGAGACGGAGTGGGACCCTCGCACACCGGTGGCGGAGACTCGCTGGGTGCATGAGCTGGCCGAGCGCGAGGGGCTGCCGACGGTGATGGTCGCCCAGGCCCGGCTCGACCGGCCCGATGTGGAAGAGGTTCTGGCTGCCCACTGCGACCACCCGCGCGTGCGCGGCATCCGCCACAAGCCCGCCGCCGCGAGCTCACCCGACAAGGTGATCCCCGGCGCCACCGGCTCGATGGGCGACCCAGCCTGGCGCCGTGGTTTCGCCCTGCTCGCGGCCCATGGGCTCTCCTTCGATCTGCAGACGCCCTGGTGGCACTTCGAGGAGGCTGCCGAGCTGGCGGAGTCTCATCCCGCAACCCAGATCGTCATCAACCACACCGGGCTGCCGGCGGACCGCAGCGAAGCCGGGCTTGCCGGCTGGCGCCGGGCGATGGAGCGAGTGGCCGCCCAGCCCAACGTGGCGGTGAAGATCTCCGGCATCGGTGTACCGGGACAGCCCTGGAGCGTCGAGACCAATCGCCGCGTCGTGCTCGAAACCATCGAGGCCTTCGGCGTCGAGCGCTGCATGTTCGCCAGCAACTTTCCCGTCGACAGCCTGGTGGCGAGCTTCGAGACGATCTTCTCGGGCTTCCTGCGCATCACCGAAGGCTTCGCGCCCCAGGAGCGCCGCCTGCTGTTCCACGACAACGCGGTGCGTTACTATCGCATGCCGCTGGGGCAATGAGCACCAAACGCAGATGCCACCCCTGGGGGCGGCATCTTCGCACTGAGTGAACGGATCTGGGCAATCTGGCGCTACTCGGCCATTTCCTCAAGAGCCGACATCTCCACTTTGTTGCGCAGGTGACAGCGAAGGATCTCTCCGAGTGCAGCTCCATTACGAGCCCGCAGCGCTTCGACCATGGACTCGTGCTCACTAACCGCCTGAGACCAGTAGTCCTTGCTCAGCTCGGCGGTGAAGCGCACCCGGCGCACGCGATGGTTGAGATTCTTGTAGACGTCGATGAGCACGTCGTTCTGCGAGGCGACCACGATGGCTTCGTGAATCTGCTGATTGGTCAGCAGGTACTCCTGCATGTTGCCGCCCTTGTAATGCGCCAGCATCTGATAGTGCAGGGCTTCGATATTCGCCAGCTCCGCGTCGGAAATACGCGTTCCGGCCAGCTCGCCCGCCAGGGCCTCGAGGCTCTGCATCACTTCGAAGGTGTTCTTCAACGTGGTGCGGGTCAGCTTGGCAACACGCGCGCCCCGATTGGGCAGCAGCTCGACGAAGCCTTCGTGAGCCAGCACCTTGAGCGCCTCGCGCAAGGGGGTACGGGAAACGCCGAACTGTTCGCACAGCTGCTTTTCGGGAACCCGGCTGCCGGGAGCCAACACGCCTTGCGCGATCAGATCGCGAACCCTTTCCGCCACTTCACCGTGAAGCGTACTCTGCCTGATCTTGTCCATTGGCTTCACTTCTATAACGAATAAATCTAATTATGCATTCAAAAAAAAGGAGCGTCAATTGAGTCGCGGCTCTCAGCCCCACTCGTCGAGACGCATGGCCGAACGCTCCAGGCGCTGATCCTCGGCCTCGATCTCGCGCAGCTGCGCCTCGATACCGTGAAGGTGATCGAGCGCCGCACGGCGGGCGGCCTGAGGCTTGCCCTCCATCACGGCCCGATAGAGCCGCGCATGCTGACGATTGATCATGGCCCGCGGTCTTTCACGATGATAGAGGTTCTTCACCGAGGCGAACACGGAGCTGAGCAGCAGATCGGTGAGCGACTGCAGCGTATGCACCAGCACCGGATTGTGCGAGGCCTGACAGATCGCCAGGTGAAAGGCGTGGTCGAGATGGGCCAGCCGCTCCACGTCTATCGCCTGACCCGCTTCGACGTATTCCGCCATCGCTTCGTAGCGGCGCTGGATCAGCACCCGATCCGCCGGCGTGGCCCGCTCGGCCGCCAGCCGGGCCGACTCCCCTTCCAGCAGCGAGCGCACCTCCAGCAGATCGTAAAGGGTGCGCGGGTGGTCGCGGAAGAGATGCATCAGCGGGCTGTCGTCACGCCCGGCCACCAGTTCGGCCACCACCGAGCCCCGCCCCTGACGAGTGACGATGATGCCCTTGCTGCGCAGCACGCGCAGCCCTTCGCGCAGCGAGGTGCGCGACACGCCGAGGCGCTCGCACAGGCGCCGCTCCGAGGGCAGCAGCTGCCCGGGGCGAAATACGCCGTCGAGAATCAGCCGCTCCAGGCGTTCCGCCACCGCATCGGGCGTCAACGTCGCTGAGACGCGCTCATGTTCCTGCTGCATTGGTTCTCCCAGGGTCTCGTTCCAAGGCTGGCGCTCAAGCACAGTCCCTGCCATGCTGTATCATGAAAATAATTTCCAATATAATGCCAAACAACTGGTCATACCAGTAGACCGCAGGCTGGACAGGGGACACACCAGAGCGCACATTGAGCGCCTGACGTACGAACCCCTGCCGCATGACTCGCAGAGAGGCAATCATGAACATCCTCTATGACGAACGGCTCGACGGTCCGGCCCCGGAGATGGACAGGGCCGGCATCCGCGACGCGCTGCTGAAGGCCATCCCGGGCATGACCCTACTGCACCGCGAGGAGGACATGCGCCCCTTCGAGTGCGACGGCCTCTCCGTCTACCGTACCCTGCCGCTGCTGGTGGCGCTGCCCGACTCTCTCGACCAGGTCCAGCGCCTGCTGGTGGAGTGCCATCGCCTCGGCGTGCCGGTGGGTCACCCGCGGCGCCGGCACGGGACTCTCCGCCGGCGCGCTGCCGCTCACCCACGGCGTGCTGCTGGTGATGTCGCGCTTCTCGCGCATTCTCGAGATCGACCCCGAGGCGCGCATCGCCAGGGTCGAGCCCGGCGTGCGTAACCTGGCCATCTCCGAGGCGGCCTCGCCCTACGGCCTCTACTACGCTCCGGACCCCTCGTCGCAGATCGCCTGCTCCATCGGTGGCAACGTGGCCGAGAACGCCGGCGGCGTGCACTGCCTCAAGTACGGCCTCACCGTGCACAACGTGATCAAGGTCGAGGTGCTCACCATCGAGGGCGAGCGCATGACCCTGGGCAGCGATGCCCTGGACGCCCCCGGCTTCGACCTGCTGGCGCTGTTCAACGGCTCCGAAGGCATGCTCGGCGTGGTCACCGAGATCACCGTCAAGCTGCTGCCCAAGCCCGAAGTGGCCAAGGTGCTGATGGCCAGCTTCGACGACGTGGAGAAGGCCGGCAACGCAGTCGGCGCCATCATCGCCGCCGGCATCATCCCCGGCGGCCTGGAGATGATGGACAAGCTGGCCATCATCGCCGCCGAGGACTTCATCGGCGCCGGCTACCCGGTGGACGCCGAGGCGATCCTGCTGTGCGAACTCGATGGCGTCGAGGCAGACGTCGACGACGACTGCGAAACCGTGCGCCAGGTGCTGGAGAAGGCCGGCGCCACCGGCATCCGCCAGGCCCGCGACGACGCCGAGCGGGCCAAGTTCTGGGCCGGGCGCAAGAACGCCTTTCCCGCAGTGGGCCGCATGTCGCCCGACTACTACTGCATGGACGGCACCATCCCCCGGCGCGAGCTGGCGCGAGTGCTCAAGGGCATCAGCGACCTCTCCGAGCGCTACGGCCTGAAAGTGGCCAACGTCTTCCACGCCGGCGACGGCAACATGCATCCGCTGATCCTGTTCGATGCCAACCGCGAGGGCGAGCTGGCCGTGGCCGAGGCGCTGGGCGGCGAGATCCTCGAACTGTGCGTCGAAGTGGGCGGCACCATCACCGGCGAACACGGCGTCGGCCGCGAGAAGATCAACCAGATGTGCGCCCAGTTCCGCCCCGACGAACTGGCCACCTTCCGCGCCGCCAAGGCCGCCTTCGACCCGCACGACCTGCTCAACCCGGGCAAGAACATCCCTACCCCGGCACGCTGTTCGGAGTTCCGCACCATCAAGAGCGCGGCGGCCGACACCGCTTCCGTCGTGCAGCAGGGCGGACAGGAGTGACCATGACCAACGCAACGACTCCCAAGGACCACGACGCCAGCGCTGCCCTGGCCGAACGCATTCGCCAGGCCAGTGCCGAGGGCGCGCCGCTGCGCATCGTCGGCGGCGACACCCGCTACTTCTACGGTCGCGAAGTGGAGGGCAGCGAGCTCTCCACCCACGAGCACCGCGGCATCAGCTTCTACGATCCGGTGGAGCTGGTGGTCTCGGTGCGCGCCGGCACACCGCTGGCCGAACTCGAGGCGGCGCTGGCCGAGCAAGGCCAGATGCTACCCTTCGAGCCGCCCCGCTACGGCATTGCCAGCACCGTGGGTGGCATGGTCGCCACCGGCCTCTCCGGTCCGCGCCGCCCCTGGGCCGGCAGCGTGCGCGACTTCGTGCTTGGCGCGCGAGTGATCAACCACGAAGGCATCGAGCAGCGCTTCGGCGGCGAGGTGATGAAGAACGTCGCCGGCTACGACCTGTCGCGGCTGATGGTGGGCGCCCAGGGCGGCCTGGGGCTGATCACCGAGGTCTCTTTCAAGGTGCTGCCGATTGCCGGTGCCACCCACAGCCTGCACCTGGAGCTTTCCCTCGACGAGGCCCGCCGGCGCCTGGCCGAGTGGGGCCGCGAACCGCTGCCGATCAGCGCCGCCGCCTGGCTCGACGGAGCTCTGCACCTGCGCCTGGAAGGCGGGCCGAGCTCGGTGGCCGCCACCCGCGCACGCATCGGTGGCGACGACCTCGACAACGGCTTCTGGACCGCCCTGCGCGACCAGCGCCTACCCTTCTTCAGCGAAGGTCGGGCGCCGTTGTGGCGGCTCTCGCTACCCCACCGTACGCCAGAACTGGAACTGCCCGGTGTCGACGAGCGGCTGATGATTCACGACTGGGCCGGCGCCCAGCGCTGGCTGC